>NZ_CALHIF010000014.1 GCF_938030755.1 uncultured Granulicatella sp.
GCTTCCATTCCCTTTTCCCTAATTTCTTTAATTCGTTTCTTAATCATCTCTTTTCCTTGAGACATTGCAACGATATCAAAATCTTGTGCACGTACTGAGAAATAAGCGCAGTAGTATAACAATGGTTTATGAACCTTAAACCAAGCTACACGTAGCGCCATCAAAACGTAGGCAGCTGCATGGGCTTTCGGGAACATATACTTAATTTTTAAACAAGATTGAATATACCATTCAGGTACATTATTTTCTCTCATAATAGCCTGGAAGTCATCAGGAATCCCTTTTCCTTTACGAACACCTTCCATAATTTTGAAAGCTACACCTTCTTCAACGCCTTTATGGATTAAGTACACCATAATATCGTCACGACATCCAATAACTTCGGAAAGTGGAATATTATGAAGTCGAATTAATTCTTCGGCATTTCCAAGATACACGTCCGTACCATGGGATAGACCAGAGATTTGAAGGAGCTCCGTAAATGTGTTTGGTTTTGTCTGTTCAAGCATCCCTCGAACGAATTTTGTACCAAATTCTGGAATCCCAAGAGTTCCTGTATTCGAGTCAATTTGTTCGGGTGTAACACCTAAAACTTCAGTACCACCGAAAATTTTCATTACTTCTGGATCATCTGGAGGAATTGATTTTGGATCCATTCCTGATAAGTCTTGTAACATCCGAATTACGGTTGGATCATCGTGTCCAAGAATATCAAGTTTCAATACATTATCGTGAATCGAGTGGAAGTCAAAGTGGGTTGTTCTCCACTCTGCACTCAAATCATCAGCTGGATATTGAATTGGTGTAAAGTCGTACACATCCATATAATCTGGAATAACAATAATCCCTCCTGGGTGTTGACCGGTACTTCGTTTCACTCCAGTACAGCCATTTGCAAGTCTTTCAACTTCAGCTTGTCTGAACTCTAATCCTAAATCTCTTTCATAGCCTTTCACATAACCAAAAGCTGTCTTATCAGCAACCGTACTAATAGTTCCAGCACGATAGACATAATCTTCACCGAAAAGAACTTTCGTATAGTTATGTGCTTGCGGTTGATATTCTCCACTAAAGTTTAAATCAATATCAGGAACTTTGTCTCCATAGAAGCCTAAGAAAGTTTCAAAAGGAATGTCATGTCCATCTTTAACCATTCTGGTATTACATCTTGGACAGTTTTTTTCCGGTAAGTCAAAACCTGAACCTACTGATCCATCGTCAAAGAATTCTGAAAATTGGCACTGTGGACATCTATAGTGAGGTGCTAACGGATTCACTTCGGTAATTCCAGTTAAAGTAGCTACTAAAGATGAACCTACAGACCCACGAGAACCAACTAAATATCCGTCCTGATTACTCTTTAATACAAGTTTTTGAGCAATTAAATAAATTACGGAAAAGCCATTTCCAATAATACTTTTTAGTTCTTTCTTAATACGATCGTCTACAATTTTAGGAAGAGGGTTCCCATACCATTCATGGGCTTTATCATAACTTAGTTTAGTAATCTCATCCTCTGCTCCTTCAATTTTTGGAGTATATAAATCATCTTTTACAGGTGTAATTTCCTCTAATTGTTCGCTAACCCAATTAGAATTTGTAACGACTACCTCATAAGCTTTATCTTCTCCAAGAAATGCGAATTCTTTCAACATTTCATCCGTTGTTCTTAAATGAGCATCAGGATACTCTTGCGGAACTCCATTATTGACTGAAGTTAACAGTATTTCTCTATAAATTTTATCTTCAGGATTTAAATAATGAACATTCCCAGTTGCCACAACTGGTTTTCCAAGTTCATCCCCTAATCTCACTAAGTTTTGTATAATTTCTTCTAAGTGATGTTCATTTCGAATTAATTCTTTTTTAATAAGAGGACGATAAATAGCTTTTGGCATAATCTCGATGTAATCATAAAACTTCGCTTTTTCTTTCGCTTCGTTATACCCTTTTTGCATCATCGCTTCAAAAACTTCACCTTCAGCACATCCCGAACCTAGCAAAAATGAATCTCTTCGACTAGAAAGCATGCTTCTTAAAATACGAGGAACTCGGTAATAATACTGAATATTGGATTGAGAAACTACCTTGAATAATTCCTTTAATCCAGCTTGATCTTTTGCAAAAATTGTTGCATGGAAAGGACGGCCATTCTTAAATACTTCTTCTGGATGAATATTTGTATTTAATTCATCATGATATAAAAGTTGATGGTCATTTGCTGCCTCTTTCAGGAAAATATGACATAAATAACCCGTTGTTTCAGAATCATATACGGCACGGTGGTGTTGTTCTAAAGCAACATTATAACGTTTTGCAAGTGTATTTAAACGGTGCGATTTCAATTGTGGATGAAGCATACGAGATAATTCTAAAGTATCGATAACTGGTTGTTCAGTTCGTTCAATTCCAACATTCTCATAGCCTGTATTTAAAAATCCCATATCAAAGCTAGCATTATGCGCAACTAAGATACAATCTTTAGAAAACTCATGGAATTCTTTTAACACTTGTTCAACTGATTTAGAACCTCTGACCATATCATCGGTAATCCCCGTTAGTTGAATCGTCGTTGCGGATAGTGGATGACCAGGATCAATAAATTCTTCGAACTTATCAATCACTACTCCATTCTTCATTTTGACGGCTGCTAATTCGATAATACTATCATAAATTGCAGAAAGTCCCGTTGTTTCAACGTCAAAGACTACATAAGTAGCATCTTCTAATAAAATATGCTGAGGATTGTATGCTACATTCACATGGTCATCAACAATATTTCCTTCTAAACCATAAAGAATCTTAATTCCGTTCTTCTTTCCTGCACCATGAGCTTCAGGATAAGCTTGTAAATTCGCATGATCTGTAATCGCAATCGCCTTATGTCCCCATTTAGCAGCCTGACTTATTAAATCACTTGGAGAATTCGTTGCATCCATTACAGACATATTCGTATGCATATGCAATTCAACACGTTTTTCTCCTTCAAAAGTATCCTTTCTTCCTTCGTGCTTAACTAAATTCATATCTCGAATAATCATACCGAGTTCTTGAGAATATTTATTAACTTCTATACTACCAAATGCCTTTACCCAGGTACCTTTTTTTAATCCTTCTAACGCTGCTTCATCTTCAGGTGTCGAAGGGAATAAGGTTGCGCTGATTGATGAAGTGTAATCTGTAAGTTTAATATTTCCGAAAAGCTTTCCTTTTGCTTTCCCTCTGCGAAGTTCAATATCAAAAATTTTACCTTCAATAACTACATTTCGTTCTTCTTCAAAAATATCAGCAATGGCTCTCGTTTCAGAATTAGATTTGATGATTTTTCCATAAATGACTCCCTCTTGCTTGGAGTTAGTAGACATAGGTTTGTTCTTTTGAGTGGAACTTGACATCATTTGAGCGTTCTTTTGAGCTTCATTAAAATCATCCTGTATTTGTTGTTCCTTTTGCTCAAAAAGCTCCGTCATTTTTTCATGCATTTCATCATCTAATTGGATGTGAATTCCTAATTTTGGAAACCCAACTTCCATATACGCTTGCTGAATCTTTGGAATACAATTTTTTACTAAGTGAGTTTTCGTTAATTCATTCGGACAATGAATTTGAATTTGATTATTTACGAACTTCGGTGTTTGTCCTAACAATATTTGATGAGAAACGGATGATTCATCCTTTATAGCATCAAGTATATAAGCCCAGTAATCCTGAATTAAAGTTTCATTTACAATCACGTTTTCTTCAGTTGTTATGATTGTTTTTGCCCCACCAAAGCGCTCGTAATTTCTGCTCAATAATTCAGTAAACAATTGAAATTTTTCAAAGAGAAATATATTTGGATTATGAATATGAAAAATCCAATTTTGATTTGATTTTGAAATGTCAATTCGTAATAACTTAGCGTCATCAAAATCCGGTGAGAAAACATTAACATCAGCAATATCAAATTGTTCAATTACTTTTTTCATTAAATCTTTATGTGATTGACTCATTGTTTCCTCCTCTTTTATTACATAAGAAGAGTGTTCTACGGATGTAGAAACACTCTTAAGTTAATTAAATAATTTCATAATATCATTCCAAGTAACAAGAAGCATTAATGCAAAAAGGAAGATAGCTCCTACAATCGTTAAATACCCTTCTTTTTCAGGATCTAATGGTTTCTTTCTTATTCCTTCGATAAAGTTTAAAACAAGTTTTCCTCCATCTAAAGCAGGAATTGGTAAAAGATTCATTACTCCAAGATTAGCACTAATCATTCCCATAAATGAAAGTAAGTCTATTAAACCATTCTTAGCAACCTGTGAGGTCAAGCTGTAAATAGCCACTGGTCCACCAAGTTGATTTAAATTAAAACCTTTAGTAAAAATTGATCCTAATGCAGACAATACCAACACAATTACACTGATTGTTTGTGAAAATCCATATCCAAGAATCGATAAAATACTATTATCTAAAGTTCTAGTCACACCTAGTTGACCTATTTTACTTCCGTTTTGCCCTTCAACTGATTTTGGAGTGATACTAACGTTTTTGGTATCACCATTTCTTTGAATCGTCACTGAAAGGGTCTTATCCGCACTTGAACGAACAATTGAAGTCATTTCATCCCATGAGTGAATATCTACTCCGTCAATCGAGATAATTTTATCCGATGTTTGAAGTCCAGCTTCTTGAGCAGCAGATTGATCACTAACTTGACCTACTACTGGATCATTAGAAGGCACTCCACCTTGCATAAATCCTACGATAATAAAAATGATGATGGATAAAATAAAATTATTCATTGGTCCTGCAGCATTCGTTTTAATTCGATTCCATAAACTGGCAGAGTTAAATTGACGTTCAATCGGTGCGACAACAACCTCCGTACCATCACTCTCAATGATTGTTGCTTGCTTAGAAACCGTTAAATTTACTTTTTCTTCTGAATTGACAAAGTAGCCACTTAAAGTCATTGAACGATGCAAATCAGCTTCTTCTATTTGGAAAGGGACTGAATTTTCAATGATTAAATGTTCATCAAAGTTTAGTTTTTGAACAATATTTTCTTTATCCAATTCAATAGTAATCATCATTCCAGGTTTAATTTCTTGTTCATCCTCATCATGACCTGCCATTCTAACATAACCACCAATTGGCAATAATCTTAATGTATACACCGTTTCACCTTTACGAACCTGAAAAATTTTTGGCCCCATTCCGATTGCAAATTCTCTAACTAAAATTCCAGCTTTCTTAGCAAAATAATAGTGACCAAATTCGTGAATTATAACAATAACACTAAAAACAAACAAGAATGCAATAATTGCTTGCAACTCTTTCACCTCTCTTAATTATTTCCAAAGAATTTATAAATAATTTGGAACATAAACATTGCAAAAAATGTAGAATCAAATCGATCTAAGACCCCACCATGTCCAGGAAATAGTTTTCCCGAATCCTTAACATTAAACTGTCTCTTATATGCAGACTCTACTAAATCTCCCAACTGTCCAAAAACTGATAAGCTAACAATTAATAAAACAAACTCTAAAACGGAAAAATTAACTGGATTATAGAATGGTACAACTAGTAATCCTAATCCTAAAGAACCAATCACCCCTCCAATAGAACCCTCAATTGTTTTATTCGGACTGATATCAGGTGCTAATTTATGTTTTCCAAATTTTCGTCCAAAAATATAAGCAAAGGAGTCTGTCTCCCAAATAATTAAGAACACAAAAATTGCCATTCCGAAACTAATACTTCTGACAAATAAAATCCCTGAAAAACCTCCACCAACGTATAGAGAAATGAGGGAGCAAAAAGCAGCATCTTCAAATGAGAATCGATCACTTTTATATACTGTTAATGTCATTAATAGCATGACTATAAGGAAATAAATGAAGAAATAATCTATTCCTCTAGGTAAAGCTACCAATGGTCTTTGTGAAAATAAAAATGACAACGTTGCTAATATTGTTAATACACCTTCAACAGAAAATATGTTCATTTTTTTCATTTGGAAAAATTCATAAATCCCAACGGTAGATAATAAAAGAAATAGTGTTCGAAGGCCTATTCCACCTTCATATAATAAAGGAAGGAAGATTCCCAAAGCGATTAAAGCAGTAATAACTCTTTTCCCCATCTAAGCAAGTCCTCCATAACGTCGATGTCTACTCTGATATGTTTGAATAGCTTTATGCAAATCTTCTTCAGAGAAATCAGGCCAAAAGATATCCGTAAAATAGTATTCACTATAAGCTAATTGCCATAGTAAAAAATTACTCAATCTAACTTCTCCGCTCGTACGTATCATTAAGTCAGGGTTTTGTAATTCTCCTAAAAATTGAGTTTGTAAATGCGCTTCAAAAATAGCTTCATCAATATTTTCGATTTCCAATTCGCCTTGTTTTACAAGCATAGATATTGCCTTCGTTGCCTCAATAATTTCAGCACGCGAACCATAATTCAAAGCAAATGTTAAAACCATTCCAGTATTATTTTTGGTGTCTTCTACAGCTTTTAAAACAATGCTTTTTGTTGCTTCAGGTAATTCATCAATAAACCCAATTAATTGAATCTTCATATTTCTCTCTTGGAGTTCTGGCATGAATGTTCCAAAAAAATCACCCGGTAATTTCATTAAAAAACTGACTTCTTCAGTTGGTCTTTTCCAATTTTCAGTACTAAAAGCATATAAAGTCATTGCTTTCACGCCCAATTCATCAGCAGCAATAGCAATTCTTTTAACAGTGCTCATTCCCTCTTTATGTCCTGCTATTCTAGGAAGATTACGTTTTTTCGCCCAGCGCCCATTTCCATCCATAATAACGGCAATGTGTTTTGGGATATTATTAGAATCTAAAGAAATTATTTCCGTTGCATCTTCTTTCTTTGATTGTTTCTTCCAAAAAACCATGGCATCCATTCCTTTTCATGTATTTCCTTTCTATTGTAACAGATGTTGCAGTTCTTTTATAGTATTCTATTTTCAAGATTAAAAAAAATATAACCTACTGAATACATTGGTTTATAAAGGGAAAAATGTTATACTTATAGACAGATTTATGAAACAAATAAAGGAGTCATGCCATGATTACTATGAAGGATATCGTGCTAGAGGGACATCCTGCTCTAAGAAAACGTGCAGAAAAACTTACCTTTCCTCTTTCACCTGAGCATCAAGAATTAGCTAAAGAGATGCTTGAATTTTTACATAACAGCCAAAATCCTGAAATTGCAGAAAAATACGGATTACGCGCAGGTGTCGGCTTAGCAGCACCTCAACTTGGAAAAAGCATTCAAATGATTGCTCTACTCGTTCCAGGTTTTGAGGAAGAAGAAGCGATTCTAGATGAAGTCTGGATTAATCCTCGCATAATGAGAGAATCCGTTAAAAAAGCTTGTTTAAAAGAAGGAGAAGGATGCTTATCTGTTAATCGTGAAGTTCCAGGTATTGTACTTCGCCCAGAACGGATTACGGTTAAATATCAAGATATCAACGGTGATGAATTCGTTCGTACTTTAACTGATTATGAAGCCATCGTAGTTCAACATGAAATTGATCACTTAAATGGCGTTATGTTTTATGACCATATCAACCAATCACAGCCAATGTATATTCCTAAAGGAGCCGTTGTCATTGGAGAATAAGAATCCCATTTTGGTATTTGATTTAGATGATACTTTATATTCCAAAAAGAAAATATTTTTAGATACTTTAAAAGAAATCTATCCTAATCATTCATTTGACGAGAGTTCGTATAAAATTTATCAAGAAAAAAGTGATGAAGCCTTTGAATTATTTTCTCAAGGACAAATTTCATTGGAAGAGAACCATTTTTTACGTGTTCAAAATACATTATCAGCTTTAGGATTGCCCTCTTCATCAAAAGAAACGTTGACGTTTAAAAAACAATACCAGTTTATGATGGATCATATTCAATTAGATAAAGATTGGGTTTCATTTTTTGATTACCTATCACCAAGAGCTAATTTAGTACTTCTAACAAATGGACCAACAGACCATCAATTAAAGAAAATTCATTCGTTAAATCTAAATAAATGGTTTACTTCAGAAAAAATTTTTATTTCTGAAGATACAGGAGTTAAAAAACCTGAACAAGAAGCTTTTATAAATGTTGAAAGATTATTTTCTAATACCTCTCCATCAAAATTTTGGATGATTGGTGATGATTTACATAACGATATTTTGGGTGCTAAACAAAGAAATTGGAATACAGTTTATTTCAAGTATGACGAAACCATACCGTTTCTAACGAGCTATCCTCTTTCAACTCCTAATCAATTGTTAGAAAAATTGATTGATGAATGCTCTTTCGACTTATAAAATTATGAAAACAGAAGCATTCTATGCTAAAATATGATAGAAACATTATGAAAAAAATTAAAGGAGTAAATACATGATTTTTAAAATTACATACCAACCAACAAAAACAGAGGCTCCACGTCGTGAAAACACAGAAGCTTTGTATATCGAAGCAAGTGACAAGGTAGAAGCCCGTCGCCTTGTTGATGAAAATACTGAATACAACGTAGAGTTCATCCAAGAGCTAGATGAGAAACACCTAGCTTACGAAAAACAAAACCCAGAATTTAAATTAACGGTGTTCAAATAAAATGAAACCAAATATTAAAAACAACGAAACGGGCGTATTTGCTTTTGGCGGTTTAGGCGAAATCGGTAAAAACACTTATGGCGTTCAATTCCAAGATGAACTCATCATTTTGGATGCCGGTATTAAATTCCCTGAAGATGATTTACTCGGAATCGACTACGTGATACCCGATTATAGTTATATCGTTCAAAATATTAATAAAGTAAAAGGGCTATTTATTTCACACGGACACGAAGACCATATTGGTGGGATTCCTTTCTTAATTAAGCAAGCGAACATCCCTATTTATGCAACGAAACTTGCGATGTCCCTTATTCGAAATAAATTAGAAGAACACGGACTTTTAAGAGATGCGATTCTCCACGAAATTGACGAAGACAGCGTGATTAAATTCCGTAAAACACAAGTGAGTTTCTATCGCACTACCCACTCTATTCCAGATGCATTTGGAATCGTGATTAAAACTCCTCCAGGAAATATCGTGTTTACAGGTGACTATAAATTCGACTTTACTCCAGTTGGAGAACCAGCGAACCTTCACCGTATGGCACAAATTGGTTCAGAAGGCGTCCTTGTTCTCTTAGGAGATAGTACAAACTCTGAAGTTCCTGGATTTACTCAATCTGAACAAGTCGTTGGAAAATCAATTAAAGAAATTATCCAACGTGTGGATGGACGAATTATTTTTGCGACATTCGCATCAAACGTTTCTCGTCTAAAACAAGTAACAGATGTTGCTGTTGCAACCGGACGAAAATTAGCTGTATTCGGACGTAGTATGGAAGCTAGTTTCCGAACCGCCAGAGAACTAGGCTATATTCAGGCGCCAGATGATACTTTTATCGATGGACGAGAAATCAATCAGTACCCTTCTGAGAAAGTCATAATTTTGTGTACAGGATCTCAAGGGGAACCAATGGCTGCCCTTAGCCGTATAGCAAATGGAACTCACCGCCAAATTTCTATTCAACCAGGGGATACAGTCATCTTCTCAAGTTCACCGATCCCAGGTAACACTTCTAGCGTTAACCGGGTTATCAACCTTCTATCTGAAGCTGGTGCTGAAGTTATTCATGGTAAAGTAAACAATATTCACACTTCTGGACATGGTTCTCAAGAAGAACAAAAGTTAATGCTTCGCTTAATGAAACCTAAATACTTCGTTCCAGTTCATGGTGAATATCGTATGCAGAAGATTCAAGCAAATCTTGCGACTCAAGTAGGTATCCCAAAAGAAAACTCATTTATCTTGAGTAATGGAGATGTTCTTGCAGTAACTGCTGATTCAGCACGTCGAGCTGGCCACTTCTTTGCTGGAGATGTTTACGTTGATGGTAATGGAATTGGTGATATCGGAAATATTGTTTTACGAGATCGTAAGACACTTTCTCAAGATGGTTTAGTTATCTGTGTAGCTACTGTTGACTATGAAAACCGTGAACTAGTAGCTGGTCCGGATATGCTCTCTCGTGGGTTTATCTACATGAAAGAGTCTGGTCAACTTCTAAATGAGGCACAAGCTATCCTTCGTGATGAAATTGAAGAATTGCTTTCTGATACTGAAGAAGTACTAAATGAACGTTCTCTCAGAAATAAAATCACAGACGTTTTAGGTCCATTCTTATTTAAGAAAACCGAACGTCATCCAATGATTCTTCCAGTAATTTTAGGAGTTACTGAAGCAGATACTTTAGAATAAACAAATTAAGAGGTGTACCGCGATTGCGGCACACCTCTTTTCTATCGAACTTAAACTAGCTGTTATAGTTTACTTTCATTATTGGAGTACTTTTTGAACATCTTCAATCATTAATTTAGTGGATTGTAATCCACCACCGCTGAGATACCATAAGTCAGAAGTTAACTGGATGACACGGTTATTCTTCACAGCGTTTGTTTCTTTAAATAATGCATTGCTTAAAATTGTATCAGCATTTGAATTATCTCCACCAATTGCTAATGTACGGTTCAGTATGATAATCGTGTCAGGATTAATTTCCTTGATAGTTTCAAAACTCATTTCTTGTCCATGACGACTATCTTCAATCTTAGCATCAGTTCCTTTGAATTTGAGGGATTGATAAAGGAATGCAAAACGTGAATCTGCGCCAAATGCGGACATCTTTCCTTCGTTAAGCATTAAAGTTAATGTTTTATTAGTTGATTTTTCATTCACATCAGCCACTTTCTTAATCGAAGCTTCTAGTGATTTAATTTCTTCTTCTGCTTTCGTCTCAGCCTCTTTACCAAATAGTGATGCTACCAAGCGGATGTTTTTAGACACTGAATTCCAGTAGTCTTTTTGGTCCACTGAAAAAATAACAGTTGGTGCGATTTCTTTTAATTGGTCTAAATATTTAATTGTACGACCTGAAGCGATGATTAAATCTGGTTCTAATGCAGCGATGGCCTCAATATCTGGCTCCACCATTGATCCAGTTGGTTGGATACTTGAAGGTAAATCTTTTAAGTACTTAGGCAAAGTTTTTAAAGGCATCCCTACAATATGATCAACAAAACCAAGTTCGCGAATTGTATCGGCAACCCCTAAATCAAATACAACAATTTTCTTCGGTTTTGTTTTAACTTTTACTTCTTCTTTCCCGTTTGTAAGAGTCACTTCACTCTTTTCTTCTGCAACAGCTTGAGTTTGAGTCGTAGCTCCATCTGTTTTTGTTGTTTGTCCGCAAGCTGCAAGGATAAATACAGCTACTAAACTAATTAAAGTTAAAATTTTTTTCATTTTAATTCTCCGTTCTTAATAATACATATTTTTTTATCATTCAATTCAACGACTTCTAGTGGAATTTCATATAAAGCTGATAACACATCATCTTTCATCACTTTATCGACTGTATCATGGATGATACACTTTCCATCTTTAAAACAAGCAATTTCATCTGAGAAATTACTTGCCATATTTAAATCATGCATCACAATCACAATCGATTTTTCTTTTTCATCGACTAAGAATCTCAGTAAATTCATTACTTCATATGCTTGTTTTAAATCTAGATGATTTAATGGTTCATCCAGTAAAATCCATTCTGTATCCTGAGCCAAAACCATCGCAATGAGCGCTCGTTGATACTGGCCTCCAGATAAAGTTCCAATGTCCTGCGTTCTAAAAGAAGTAAGATTTGTATTCACAAGCGCCTCTTCTACGATATGCTCGTCCTCTTTGGTTATTTTTCCTTTTGTATAAGGGAAACGACCAAAGCGAACAAATTCTTCTACCGTCATCCTGACATGTACCTGCTGGTTTTGTTTTAAAACAGCGAGTTCTTTTGCTAATTCTGTTGAGCTCCATGCTTCAACTTCTTGACCGTTGATAAATATAAATCCTTCGTCTTTAGGAAGAAGCCGACTCATCATCCCTAAAAGCGTTGATTTTCCAGCACCATTTGGTCCTATAAAGGCAGTCAATCGCTGTTTTGATACTTCTAAATCCACATTATCAACAACTAGATGTCGATATTTTTTTGTAACACCTTTAAGCTGCATCAGTCTTTGCTCCTTTCACTAATAAGATTAAATACAATACTCCTCCAATCCCTTCGATAAAAACGCTAATCGGGATTGTAAGAAGGAATATGCGTTCAACGATTAACTGTGCAGCGAGCACTATCACAAGCCCTATAGTGGCTGAAAATATCCATAAAACGCTATGCTTGTATTCTTTCGTTAATTGGTAGGTTAAGTTAGCGATCATAAAGCCTAAAAACTGAAGTGGCCCTACTAGAATCGTAGACAGACTCGTCATAATAATCACAATAACAATCACTACATTAATAAGTCGTTTCGTATTGATCCCTAACATTTTAGCCCCATCTACTCCTAAATGAAGAGCATCGAGCTTATGCCTTAATTTAAAGAACACTATCATTAACAAGCCAAATAATACTAGAGCTCCGAATATCAATATTGGTTGTGCATTCATCTTTTGGAATGAAGGATAAAGAGAGCTTTGGAGTTTATCAAATTCATTTGGATCCATTAATACTTGTAAGAATGTACTTGCATTTCTAAGAAGCATTGAAAATGCCATTGTCAGTAACAATAACACTTTAAAATTAGAAAGAAGCATTCCTTTAGAGACGTTCATTAATAACAGTAACAGCATTATCTGAATAGTAATTGTAACAGCATAAATAAGGGCTGACTGTTCTACTTTTAACCCTATTAAACTTTCAAAATAATATAGACCACTTTGAATAAAAACAAATAAACTCTCAATACCTAAAACACCAGGTGTTAAAAATCGATTTTGCGCCACTGTTTGAAAACTTACGGTCGAAATCGGTATCGCAAAAGATACGATGATAATGACGAGTAGTTTTAATAATCGTCTATTCAATATGAAACTTGAGATTGTAGTACTATTCTTTGTTGGAATTAATAAATAGGCAACTATCAATAAAACAGCGACCACTAAAAGTCCCACTAGTAAGAATCTTGTTTTCTTTTTCATAGGCCTCCTCCTTTCTTTTCCAGGAGAATCACTTGGAAAATAAAGAGCGCAGCACCAATAATGCTTAGAATGATACTTACGGAAATTTCGTAAGGCGCAATCACTATGCGAGCAATAATGTCACAAGCTAACACAAGGCAGGCACCAACAAGCATTGTCAGCGGTACTAGAACTTTCATCTGAGAGCCATACCTCATGCGTACGATATTTGGGACAATCACTCCTATGAACGGCAAACTACCAACCGTAATCATCGTTACACTCGTTGTGAGAGCGATTAACACTAATGTTAATGACTCCATTCGCTTGACTGGAACGCCGAGATTTCGACTAATATCTTCCCCCATGCTTACGACTGTGTAATAATGGGCGAAAATAATACTAATCACTAAAACAAACAAGCATAAGTACAACCACTCATACTGATTGGTTTGAATCATCGAAAATGAACCTTGCATCCACGACGATAAACTTTGGACAAGCTGAAATTGATACGCAATAAACTGAGTGCAGGCTCCAATCACTCCACCAAAAATCAATCCAATTAAAGGAATCATCCATTTTTGTTTAAGTGATAGATGTTGCTGTAATGCGATAAAAAGGGCCGAGAACCCAATCGCAAACACAAATGACGTTGCCATCTTTTCTAACAGTCCAGGTGATGGGAATAACAATAAACTCATCATCAATCCTAATTTTGCGGCGTCGACCGTACCAATTGTACTTGGAGAAGAAAACTCATTTTGAGTAATCGTCTGCATTAATAATCCAGATACACTCATCGCCGAAGCAGATAATAGAATGCTGAATAATCTTGGAACCCTTGATTGCCAAAATAGTTGAGTAACACTTTCTCCTCCACTAAACAATTCATTCCAAGAGAAACTAGACGCTCCGACTGAGAGCGAAATAACGCTTAAAAAAACTAATAATATGAATAAATAACTAACTCTTTTCATGTTCTCTCTTTTCTAATTGATAATCATTCTCAATTACCATATTTGTTAGTTTACCAAATTATTCACTAGATTTAAACCCTTTTCCGTTAAAATAATGAAGTTTTCATAAAAATTGCAAACAAAAAAAGAAGCAATCCTTAAAGACTGCTTCTCATACTCAATTCTTAATCTAAGAAATCTTTTAATTGTTTAGAACGACTTGGGTGGCGTAATTTACGTAATGCTTTCGCTTCAATTTGACGAATACGTTCACGAGTAACTCCGAATACTTGCCCTACTTGTTCTAATGTACGGATTTCACCGTTTTTATCAAGACCAAAACGTAAGCGAAGGACGTTTTCTTCACGGTCTGTTAATTGTTCAAGAACTTCATCGAGTTGCTCTTTCAACAATGCATATGCTGTATGATCAGCTGGGCTTGTTGCGTTATCGTCTTCGATAAAATCGCCTAAATGTGAATCATCCTCTTCCCCAATTGGAGTTTCAAGAGAAACTGGTTCTTGGGCAATTTTTAGAATTTCACGAACTTTTTCAGTTGGTAAATCCATTTCTGCTCCAATTTCTTCCGGTGTAGGTTCGCGTCCTAAATCTTGTAATAGTTGTCTTTGAACACGTACTAATTTGTTGATTGTTTCAACCATATGTACTGGAATACGAATTGTACGCGCTTGGTCTGCAATCGCACGTGTGATCGCTTGACGAATCCACCACGTCGCATAAGTCGAGAATTTGAATCCTTTCGTGTGATCGAATTTCTCAACAGCTTTCATTAATCCCATATTTCCTTCTTGAATTAAGTCCAAGAATTGCATTCCACGACCTACATAACGTTTTGCAATGGATACTACTAAGCGAAGGTTGGCTTCAGCTAATTCTTGTTTAGCCTCTGTATCCCCTTCTTGAATTCGAAGAGCTAAAGCAACCTCTTCATCCGCACTAAGAAGTGGAACTCGTCCGATTTCTTTCAAATACATACGAACGGAGTCATTAATTTTTGTATTGGATGATAAAGCAGTATCATCTTCAACAGTTCCAACTTCAGCTTGTCGTTGACTTTCAACGGATAACTGATGACTTGTTGGTTCACCATTTGCATCAACAACACTAACCCCTGCATCTTCAAATTTTTGAATTAACTTATCCATTCCTTCCGCATCCAATTCAAATGGGATTGCGATTTGTGCAGATAAATCATCGTATAAAATTTGACCGAATAATTTTCGTTCTGCAAGAAGCATTGAAGTTGCTTCATTCAGTGTTTGACCTTTTTCATTTTTTTGAACTGTCATTCACCATTCCTCCATTCATTTTATTTCTTAATTTTCGTTGAATCTCCATTATTTCACGCATCAATTGCTGGCGTAAAATATCATCTTTCATAAGAGCAGCACGATTCAACTCTTCTTTTTTACTAGCAAGCTGCTCTTTTAGTGAATTTTTTTTCGATAAAACATAAACTAAATCTTGAATTTCCTGTTCTGTACAATCCGGTGGAAAGTTAGAAAGCTCAATCTCTGAAAGAAGATTTCGGTTCAAAATATCTTTATCATCTAAAAAGAAGAAAAATTGTTGAACATCAACTTCATTCTCTTCATTCTTAAAAGATTGTAACAATAAATATAACTGTTCATAATGCGAATCATGAAAAACGAATTCCGAATCAATTCTATTCAAATAAGTCCAAGCCTGTTCATTATGAAGTAATCGATACATCAATTGTTTTTGGATATGCTCATTCTTTGAAGCAGGTTTATTCTCAACTTGACGATAATGAGGAACCGACTCAGCATTTGACTGCTTTTTTTGATTTCCTAAGCGTAACCGTAATTGTTTTACCTGATTTAAAATGGTTGAGAAATCTAAATCAAATTCATCAGCGAGAGATTTCATCGCCAAGTTTAGCTCAACTTCATTATTAATTTTAGAAAGTTCTACAATCATTTCTTCGATATACTGAATTTTTTGGCTTTCTATTTGCAATGAATACTTTTTAGAAAGAAACCGTTTCTTAAATTGATATACCGTTTCTTGAGAATACTCTATTAATTCTTTAAACGCTTGAACTCCCCGTGATTTTATGAATTCATCAGGATCCAAGCCATTATCAAAAGGAATAATCCCTATTTTGAAAGCGTTAGTGTCTTGAATCATTTCTATTGCACGATTCGTAGCTTCTAACCCCGCCTTATCCCCATCATAAGCAATCAAAATGGTATCTGTAACCTTCTGTAAAGTTTGTATTTGCTCAGGAGTTAATGAGGTCCCCATCGAAGCAACCCCAATTGGAACACCCGCTTGCCAAGCAGAAATAACATCCATATACCCTTCAAACAAAATCACTTTATTCTGTTTTCGAATATTTTTCTTTGCTAAGTCGAAGTTGAAAAGAAAATTTCTTTTTGAAAAAAGGATTGTCTCTGGACTATTTAAATATTTTGCTTGAGATGCGAAATCATCAGAATAACCTGGTAAGATTCTTCCGGAAAAAGCAATAATCTGCCCCTGTTCATTTCTAAGCGGGATCATAATTCGTTGATTGAAACGATCAAAGAAACCATTTTGTTTTTCAGAAAATAGACCTGAAGCTTCTTTTTCCTCATCCGTTAATTGTAATTCTTGAAGGACTTGTTCTAATTGTGTTCTGTCTTTTAAAGAAAAACCAAATCCGAATTCTTTTAAGGTTTCGACGGTATATCCACGATTTTCTAAATAATCAAGCGCTTCTTTCCCGCCTTTAGTGTTTAAAAGAACGTGAGAATAAAACTCAGCCGCTTTTTCATGAGCCTCATATAATTTCTTCTCTTTTCTCGGAATAATCGTTTGCGTTGTTGGTAGCTCTACGTCTATATCGATGTTAGAGAGTTCAGCAACTCGAACTACGGATTCTGGAAAAGACAAGTTTTCAAGCTCTTGCATGAAATTAAAAACATTGCCACCTCTCCCGCAGCTAAAACAATGGAATAACTGTTTTTCTTCCGTCACAGTGAAAGATGGTGTTCTTTCATCGTGAAATGGACAACGACCAAATAGACTTTTTCCTTGTTTTCGTAATTGGACGAACTGACCCACAATATCAAGAATGTTCACTTGCGATTGTATGCTTTGAACCGTTTCTTTTGAAATTCTTTGACTCATAAAAAAACACCCTCCATACAATACGCCTAATGATACAGCATATAATATAACATAATTCTAAAATGAATGCAATGTAATCAATTCTATTTTTCGCTCAAAACATTGTTATTATCATCTTTATACTATATCCGTTTAACTTTCAATATACCTTATAAAGTATACTGATAAAAAGAAGAGAGCAAAGCCATTAAGCAATGCTCTCTTTTGAAATAAATTGTTCAATGAATTTCCAAGCTTTCTCTACTCCTTCTCCAGTTTCTGAAGAAAAAGTCAGGAATAAATCTTCTGGAGGTTTTCCAAATGCTTTACGGATTACACTTACATGTTTATTCCATTTTCCTCTAGGAATCTTATCACATTTTGTCATCACAATACGATAAGGAATATTGTAGTATTCAAGAAACTCTCTCATTTGAACATCTTCTTGACTCGGCTCATGTCTAAAGTCTACCAAAATAAGAACTAGTCTTAATGATTGACGAGTAGTAATATATTCCTCAATCATTTTTCCCCACTTTTCACGTTCTTTCTTTGAAACCTTTGCATAACCATATCCTGGTACATCCACAAAGTAAAACAGCTCATTGATATGATAAAAATTTAACGTTTGTGTTTTACCAGGTTTACTAGAAGTTCTAGCAAGACTCTTTCTTTGAATCAACTTATTGATAAAGGAAGATTTACCAACATTCGAACGACCAGACAAAGCAATTTCAGGAAGGTCTCCATCAGGATATTGTGCTGGAGAAACTGCGCTAATTGTAAATTCCGCTTTATTAACCTTCATTTTCTAACCCTTTCTTTTCTGGTATTTTAACAAAGAATAACAAAATTGAACCGATTAAGAATAAGATAACTAATGAGAATACCCCATCCAATGATTTTCCTGTCAATTGAGCAGTAATTCCTAACAATGTTGTTCCAAGAATGGATGAAAATTTACCAAAAATATTATAAAATCCAAAAAATTCATTAGACTGATTTGCTGGAATCAGTTGGCCAAATAATGATCTACTTAAAGACTGTACCCCACCTTGGGCCGTACCAATTAAGATAGCAAGGAATAAGAAATCATTATACGTTTTAAGACCTAAAGCTAAAATACAGATAACTATATAAGTACCAATTCCTATGAATAAAGTCATTTTGTTGCCAATTTTTTTGGATAAAAAACCATAGAACAAACTAAACGGAAAGGCCACAATTTGAACGATTAACAGAATTACAATTAAACTATTTCCATCAAGTCCCATATCTGCACCAATTGCAGTAGCCATTTTAATAATTGTTCCTACTCCATCAATGTAGAAGAAATAAGCTAATAAGAAAAGAAATACTTGTTTGTGTTCTCCAATATGTTTAATGGTCTTCCACAAACGGATAAAACTATCTTTTACAGGATTTTTAGGTTTCTCAATAAATGATTTTTGTTTTACATATCTCCAATAAGGGATTGTAAACACAAACCACCAAGCCGCTGTAATAAAGAACCCTACCATTACGACTGCAGTGGAATTTAATCCACTAAACTGAATGACCATCATAAATAAGATAAATGGAAAAACACTACCTATATATCCATAGCCATAACCTACAGCAGAAATACTGTCCATTCTATCATAGGAAGTTACATCCATGATAGAACTATCGTAGAAAATATTTGAAGCAGAATATCCGATTGCAGACAATGTATATAGAACAAGTAAAATCATCCATTGATCGCTTTCTACAAACATCATACCGACTACCGAAAATACCCCTATCAACGTACTCCACGTAAACATTGGATTTCTATATCCCTTATAATCAGCCAATGCACCTAATACAGGTGCCATAATAGAAACAATGAAAGTTGCAATCGAGTTTGCATATCCCAAATAAGCAGTAGAATCCGCTGCTGAAATACCGGCGTTAGAAGTTACCGTTTTGAAAAATAAAGGAAATATTGCAGTTGTAATCATTAATGAATAAACAGAATTAGCCCAGTCCTGCATAATCCAAGCAAACTCTTCTTTTGAATATCTTTTTTTAATAAAGGATTTTAACCCTCTCATATATCTCTCCCTCAATTCATATAGTCAATAATAAAATAGAATGAAATACCGCTTATAATACCGCATCTCATTCTATCCTACCATATATTTGTGAAATTCCCTAGGATATCAGGCGATTATCTTCATCGTACAAATCAGGTTGTCCTGTTCCTGTAACTATTGATTCAGTTACTACAACTTTAGTAATATCATTTCGACTTGGAATATCGAACATTAAATCCATCATAACAGATTCGATAATACTTCTTAAACCACGAGCTCCGGTTCTTCTTTCAATTGCTTTTGAGGCAATAGCATCAAGTGCTTTAGGTTCAAATTCCAATTCAACATCATCCATTGCAAAGAGTTTTTGATACTGTTTCACTAAAGCATTTCTTGGTTTCGTTAAAATATTAACCAAATCCTCTTTAGATAATGGTTCTAATGCAGCGGTAATCGGAAGACGACCGATAAATTCAGGAATCAACCCAAATTTCTGCAAATCTTCTGGAATGATTAATTGCATTAGGCTTTCGTGGCTTGATAAATTTTTATTAGAAGATCCAAATCCAATAACTTTAGCACCTAATCGTTCTTTTACAATGGTTTCTATACCATCAAAAGCTCCACCCACAATGAATAAAATGTTAGATGTATCAATTTGAATCAACTCTTGATGAGGATGTTTTCTTCCTCCTTGAGGTGGGACTGAGGCAATAGTTCCTTCAAGAATTTTTAATAAAGCTTGTTGAACCCCTTCACCGCTGACATCTCGTGTAATAGAAACATTCTCACTTTTTTTAGCAATTTTATCAATCTCGTCAATATAAATGATTCCTTTTTCAGCACGATCAATATCATAATCAGTCGCTTGCAGTAATTTAAGAAGAATGTTTTCCACATCTTCTCCTACATAACCCGCTTCTGTTAACGTAGTTGCATCTGCAATGGCAAATGGCACATTTAGAATTCGAGCAAGAGACTGAGCTAAGTATGTTTTTCCAGAACCAGTTGGTCCAATTAGACAAATATTACTTTTTTGTAATTCTACTTCGTCCTCGTCTTCATTCAATAAATGATTAATCCGTTTATAGTGATTATACACTGCTACCGCTAATGATTTCTTTGCATGTTCTTGACCAACAACATATTCATCTAACACTTTACGAATTTCTTGCGGTTTTAAAACATCAATCATTTCATCCATACTTATAGATGAAAATTCTTCATCAATGATTTCTTTACATAAATCAACACATTCATTACAAATAAACACATCAGGACCAGCGATAATTTTTTTTACTTGTTCTTGCGATTTTCCACAAAAAGAACATCTTACTTGTTTTGTTTCATCTTTATACAATCTGAAACCCCCATTCTATTTCCTGATTTCTTCTATTAAGAGTACCATAAGTCTTAATTTTCAACAAGAAAAGTTGTTTCAAAAAAAGCGCTGATTTCATATTGAAACCAGCGCGATAAACTTCCATCTATTAAGCTTCTTTTGCAGACTCTGTAATCACTGCTAATGCTTTCTTCATTGCGATATCGTTTTTCAACATATCTACTGAAACAGCTGCACGAACTGCATCTTCTTCCATACCGTATTGAGCAGCTAATTCTTTCACTTCGTTAGCTACATCTTCATCAGTTGCTTCGATGCCTTCTTCTTTAACGATTTGTTCTAATACCAAGTTAGTCTTCGTACGAACATCAGCGTCTTTTTCCATCATTTTGTGTAAATCTGCTTCTGTTGTACCAGTGATTTGATAGTACATTTCAGGAGAGATTCCGTTACGACGCATATCGTTTAAGTAATGTTCCATTTGACGGTGAACTTCGTCATGAACCATTTCATGTGGCAATTCAACGATTTCAGCGTTTTCTACTGCTTTACGTAACGCTTCATCTGCTACTGCTTCGTCAGCAGCTGCTGCT
This sequence comes from uncultured Granulicatella sp., assembly GCF_938030755.1. Classification (GTDB taxonomy): domain Bacteria; phylum Bacillota; class Bacilli; order Lactobacillales; family Aerococcaceae; genus Granulicatella. The sequence goes on from NZ_CALHIF010000014.1 coordinate 21,164, forward strand.
TTAGCTTCTTCTAATTCTTTACGGAATTTTTCTTTTAATTCTGCTAATGTTTCAACTGAATCATCAACATCTTTAGCGAATTCATCTGTTAATTCAGGTAATTCTTTAGTTTTTACTTCGTGAACTTTCACTTTGAATACTGCTTCTTGACCTTTTAAGTTTTCTGCATGGTATTCTTCAGGGAATGTCACTTTTACTTCTACTTCATCGCCTTCTTT
>NZ_CALHIF010000015.1 GCF_938030755.1 uncultured Granulicatella sp.
CAGAACTAAATCCTTTGCTTAAATTAATTGTCTAACTTTTTGGGGTCAGTACAAATCCGGGGGTTTTAATTAGACCAAAAAACGCAATGGACTTTTGTCCATTGCGTTTTCTTTTTACCTATTATTCATTCTTTCCGATGACTTCAAATGTCACATGATCAATTCCTAAATCACATTTCACTTGGTCGCCTGGAAGGATGCTTGCACGGATGATTTCTTTAGCAAGTGGTGTTTCAATTTCACGTTGAATATAACGAGAAATTGGACGAGCACCGTATACTGGATTATAAGCATTATCTGCAATCCAATCTTTCAATTCATCTGTGAAGCTTAGGACGATTTCTTGATCTTCTACACGTTTGGCTAATTGTTTCAACATCTTCGTAATGATTCCACGAATATTGTCTTTAGAAAGTGGTGTGAAGAAGATTGTTTCGTCGATACGGTTCAAGAACTCTGGTTTGAAGGTTGCTTTTAGGACACCCTCTACTGCTGTACGAGTTTCTTCATCGATTGTTTCACCTTGATTTTCAAGCAAGAATTGTGAACCGATATTACTTGTCATAATCATCACTGTATTCTTGAAGTCTACTACACGTCCTTTAGAATCGGTTAAGCGTCCATCGTCTAATACTTGTAATAAGATATTAAATACATCTGGATGAGCTTTTTCAATTTCATCTAAAAGAACGATTGTATATGGATTACGACGAACAGCTTCTGTTAATTGTCCTCCTTCTTCATATCCAACATATCCTGGAGGAGCTCCCACTAAACGAGACACTGAATGTTTTTCCATATATTCACTCATGTCGATACGAACCATATGATCTTCTGAGTCGAACAAATCTTCTGCAAGAGCTTTAGCAAGTTCTGTCTTACCAACCCCTGTAGGTCCAAGGAACAAGAAACTTCCGATTGGACGGCTAGGATTTTGTAATCCAGCACGAGAACGAAGGACTGCTGAAGCCACTTTTTGTACAGCTTCATCTTGACCAATCACACGTTCATGAAGAATATCTTCTAAGTGAAGAAGTTTTTCACGTTCGCCTTCCATTAATTTTGTTACTGGAATACCTGTCAAGCGTCCCACTACTCGAGCAATTTCTTCAGACGTTACTGATTCTTGAACGAGACGTTGCGTGCTTTCAGCATTCGCTTTATTTTGTTCTTCTAATTCCTTCAATTCTTGTTCAAGAGCTGGAATACGTCCGTGACGAAGTTCGGCCGCTTTTTCAAGATTGTAATCAGCTTCTGCTTGTTCTAATTCACGTTTAGCATGATCGATTTCTTCACGTTTATTACGGATTTTATTGACTTCTTCTTTTTCGATTTCCCATTTCATTTTGAGGTTATTGGCTTTTTCACGTTGTTCCGCTAATTCCTCTTGTAAAATAGCAAGACGTTTTTGAGAAGCGTCATCTTTTTCCATTTTCAATGCTTGTTCTTCGATTTCAAGTTGCATCAAACGACGAGTGACTGCGTCAAGTTCTGTTGGCATTGAGTTCATTTCAACGCGGATTGTTGCACAGGCTTCATCGACTAAGTCAATCGCTTTATCTGGTAAGAATCTGTCAGTAATATAACGGTTTGATAAAGTTGCCGCTGCTACTAACGCACTGTCGTGAATGTTTACACTGTGGTGGATTTCGAAACGTTCTTTCAACCCACGAAGAATTGAAATGGTGTCTTCAACAGTTGGTTCTTGAACAAGTACCTTTTGGAAACGACGTTCTAACGCCTTGTCTTTTTCCATATTTTCACGGTATTCGTCAAGAGTTGTAGCACCAATACAATGCAATTCACCACGAGCCAACATTGGTTTTAGTAAGTTACCAGCATCCATTGAGCCTTCTGTCTTACCAGCACCCACAATTGTATGAATTTCATCGATAAATAAGATGATTCGTCCTTCTGATTTTGTTACTTCTTTAAGAACAGCTTTCAAACGTTCTTCGAATTCACCACGGTATTTTGCCCCCGCGATTAAAGCACCCATATCTAATGAGTAGATTAATTTATCTTTTAAGTTTTCCGGTACGTCTTTTTTAACGATACGTTGAGCTAATCCTTCTACGATAGCTGTTTTACCAACACCTGGTTCCCCGATTAAGACAGGGTTGTTTTTTGTTTTACGAGATAAGATTCGAATCACATCTCGAATTTCTTCGTCACGTCCAATGACTGGATCTTGTTTACCAGATTGAACGGCTTCATTTAAATTACGTGCATATTTTGATAATGCTTCATATTGTTCTTCTTGATTTTGATTAGTCACACGTTCTCCCCCTCTTAGCTCTTCAATACGAGCTCTCAAATTTTCTTTGGTTATATGATGTTGTACTAAATAGCGTGTTAATGGATGATTTTGTAGTTCCATTAATGCAAGTACAACTACCTCTGTAGATAAGTAATCGTCTTTAAAGCTTTCTCTAATCTTTTCAGCTTCTGTAAAGAGTCGATATAAGTTTTGACTCATACTTTGACCGTATTGGACATTTTGCCCTTCCACTACAGAAATACGGTCTAATTCTTTATCAATTAATTCCTCAAATTCTTTGTCATTCACTTGTAAATCACTATATAAATTTCTAGCAAAGTGATTTGGTTCCATAAATACTTTCCATAAATGAGGAATATCTATTTCTTGATGTTTACGGACCATCGCAATTTGTTGCGCTTGGCCTAATGCTTGTTGCATTGTTGTTGTCATTTTTTCAATATTCATCTTCATTCCTCCTTTTGTGGTCTCTTGACCATGAATTAAGTATACACCTTTAGTCAGGAAAGGTCAATAGTTTTATTTGACTTTTTTTGACCTTAATAAAAATTTAAAAACAGCCACTTGAGTAGCTGCTTTTACTATTACATTTCAATTCGAATAGCTCTTCTTATACAATAATATCCTGCTGCTAATTTTCCGTTTGGATCAACAAAAAGTGGCAGATTTACTGAATAGTAAGAAGAAAGAGGTAATAAATTTAACACAGGTGCTTTAAAGTTTTCTTCAAGCCAAGCCCCTTTGGTATATGGACGACCTTCTATAATTTCTGGTCCGAATTCAGCGTTTGCAATTTCTAAACCAAACATATTCTCTTGCCATAAAGGAGACTTAAACTCATCCTGCAACAGAGTTCTATGTAGTTTATTTCCCCATTTAAATAAACGTCTCGTTCCACTACCGCAACAATATTCCCATTCATCTCCATTTAACAGTCCCATTCCGGATCTTTCTATCTCTTTGCGTCCTTCATCATAACTAACTGGATCTGCTACATAACACGCAAAAAGATCTGGATTTTGAATATCTTGTTGCATAAAGTACTGATCAACCCTTACTGCTCTTGGAAACTCTTGAAAAAGAGCTTCTAATGAATTATCTGGGGTAATGGCCTCCTCTAAAATAGATAATGTTTCACTTGATACCATATCTTCCCCATCTATCTGACCAGTGACCACAGAATAATGACCAATAAATTTTAAGCCAACGAAATTAGGCTTTTTTTCGACTAACATTGCTGGTATATCTACTTGTCTTAACTCTGAAGTCATTAAATTTATGCCATCTTCAACAATTTGAGTCGTTAATTTTTCCTGTGTTAAGTCTTTTTCTTGAACATTTTGATTTAAAAACATAAACCCTGTTACGTGTTGGTTCAAATAACGTTTAAAGGCATATCTTAGCTCTTGCCTCTCTTCACTGCAGTCAAGACCTGAAAGTCCTGACAAACCGCTATCCCACCCAAGAACAACGTCTTTCTGTCCAGGTACAAAGACAAAAACTCTACCGTCAATCGTTACTTCAAACGTATCATTTGTGATACCAGCGTAATCATATTGTACAAACTTTAAATCTTCAATTGTTAGAATTGGATTCACGAAAAAGCGTAGAATATTTCGAATTACTATCTCTTTTGATTCTCTACTTAAATTTTTCCAAGTAGGATTTAACACTCGCTCAAAAAAATCATTAGCCATACTTTCACCTCACCTTCATTATACGTTATTTCTTACAAAAATCACTCTATTTTAACTTTCATTTATGCTATAATTGTGAAGAATCGAAAGGAAGTATTTCATGAATTTATTTATTTTTGGAAATCCGATGTCTGGCAGTTTTTCAGGCCAGCAACAAATTAATCATATTGTTGAAGTTTGTACAGAAAAAGGAATTCCCTTCAAATTATTTCAGACTCAAAGAGCTGGAGAACTTCCCGAATTGATGGAAAAACATCTACAACAACGAAATCAACATACCATAATCGTTATTGTTGGTGGTGATGGCACTCTCAATGAAGCTCTTCAATATTTAAAACAACAGAACATCTTTGTACCCCTTAGCTATTTACCGGCTGGAACTGGGAATGATTTTTCACGGGAAATGAATTTAACTCATCACGCGAGAAAGTTTATAGAAAACCTTTCAAAGAATCATATTATTGACTTAGAGTTTCTTACTTATTCAGAAGAAAACTCACAGACAACTGGTGTCATTTTAAATTCGATGGGATTTGGGATTGATGCTGCTATTTGTGAAATAAACCAAAAACAAAGGCAAGCACTCCTGCAAGCTAAAGGGATTAAAAAAGCTTCTTACTTAACTCCTATTATTAAGGCTTTTAAAGAACGCAAAGAGTTTGACGCCCTAATCACTCTTGATGACAAAGAAAGTTTTACTTCTACAAAAAATCTTCTACTTGGAGCTTTTAATCACGCCTACTTTGGAGGTGGGATTCGCTTTGTACCTTCTGCAGCACAAGGAAGTCATCATTTTCAAATTGCAATAGCTAGAAAAGTGTCACTTTTTACGATTCTTAAAGCTTTCCCATTTATTTTAACAAATGGAACTCATTTCAAACGATTCCCAAAAAATTTAAAAGAATACTCATGTATAAAAGCCAATATAAAAATTAATGAACCTATAAAAGCTCAAATTGATGGAGAATTTATAACTT
>NZ_CALHIF010000016.1 GCF_938030755.1 uncultured Granulicatella sp.
CAGATGGCGAGTCTTGCCGCGCAGCATATTACGGATGAAGAAGTGGCTGTTTTAGAAAGGCTTGAAAAGGCCTTGGAAAAAGAAATCCATTCGGATGGAGATATTCACTTTAAACTGGATATTCAATTTCATAGTGCGATTGCTGAGGCTAGTCGTAATGTAGCGATGCAGCAACTGATTCCAATTATTATTCAATCGATTAAGTTGTATAATGATTTCTTTACAAGTGAGCAAAGCAAAGCAAATACGATTCGTGCTCATAGAGAAATTGTAAGAGCAATTAAAAATCGAGATGCTGTCGCTGCCAGAGACGCGATGTTACTGCATTTAGCAGATAATAGACGCACATTATCGTATAATTAAATCGTCTGATGAAATAGACGATATCAACCGAATATTGTCATTGACACCAAAAGTCATCTGATGTATCATAGATATAACAGATGACTTTTATTTTTTTACTAGAAGGAGAAAAAGCTTATGACAAGTGTATTAGAACAATTAAAACAGAACTATATTTTTGCAGTTATTCGGGGGAAATCATCAGATGACGCAATTGAAATTTCAAAACACTCAGTATTGGGTGGTATTAAAAATATTGAAGTAACTTATACAACACCAGAGGCTTCTAAAGCAATTGCTGAATTGAAAGCTTTTTATGCAAAAAATTCAGAAGTAGTGATTGGTGCTGGAACGATTATGACAGTGGAATTGGCTAAAGAAGCTATTGCTGCTGGAGCAGAGTTTTTAGTAAGTCCTCATTATGATGCGCATATTCAAAAAGTCGCTCATGATGCTCATATCGATTACTTCCCAGGATGCGCAACAACAACTGAAATCGTACAAGCGATGAATGGTGGAGCGAAAATTATTAAATTATTCCCTGGTGGAGTTTTAGGCCCTTCATTTATTAAAGATATTCATGGTCCAATTCCGAGTGTGAATTTAATGCCTTCAGGTGGAGTTTCTATTGCAAATATTAAAGAATGGCAAGAAAAAGGTGCTGTTGCAGTTGGTGTCGGAAGTGCTCTTGGCGCGAAAGTTGCAACTGAAGGGTATGAAAGTGTAACACGGATTGCAAAAGAATTTGTGAATGCTTTGGCTGATTAATTGGAGGTAATTCATCCTTCTTAAAAAATTCAATTTAAGAAAAGAGGAGTCAAGATGAGAGTCATCACTTTAGGAGAGATTTTATTACGTTTTTCAACAAGTGAAGAGATTAGAATCAAAAATACAGATGAGTTCCGAGTATGTTATGGTGGAGCTGAAACGAATGTTGGGGTTTCCCTCTCTCAATTTGGCCATAAGGTATCCGTTGCATCTGTATTACCAGAATACAATCCACTTAGTAAGGCTGTTCTATCTAGAATGAATGGATATGATGTTGATACTGACTTGATTATTGAACAACCTGGTAGGCTAGGAACTTATTATTTGGAGCAAGGGAACTCTGTTAGAGGTTCTCAAGTAACCTATGATCGTAAATATTCAAGTATCGCAATGCTAGAAAAACTTTGCTGGGATTTAGATGAGATTTTCAAAGGAGTAGACTTATTGCATATTTCTGGGATTGTTCCAGCATTATCTAAAAAATGGCAATCTTGGACAGTTGAAATCGTAAAAAAGGCAAAAGAATATGGATGTTTAGTAAGTTTTGATATGAATTATCGCAGCAAGCTTTGGAGATATGAAGAAGCGTATCCTTGTTTCCAACAAATTTTTCCTTATGTAGATATTTTATCTGCAGGAAGACTCGATGCCATTCATTTTCTTCAAGTTGCAACATCTGAAGAAGAAGTATCTCTTGAAGAAATCTATCGTCGAGTGAAGGAAAAATATGCGAATATCAAAGTGTTATATTCCACAAAAAGAAATGTCTTTTCAGCCAATCACCATGAGTTACAAGGTTTTTATGTAGGAGAAGATAACAATTTTGTAGAGTCAAAAGTATATGATATTCAACCAGTCATTGACCGAGTTGGTGGTGGTGATGCTTTTGCCGCTGGTATTCTTAACGGAGTTCTAAAAGGTTGGGAGAATCAAAAGGTAGTCGATTTTGGAACAGCAAACTCCGTGTTGAAACATACGGTTTTTGGCGACTGGAATCCTTTCGATGAAGATGAAGTATTTACCTTTATGAACCAAAAATCAGGACAAATTGTTCGGTAAAATGAATCTAAAAATTTAGACGTTAGTGTGTTATCACTGACGTCTTTTATATTCTCCTTATCATCTACAAGAAAAACTGATACACTTATAAAGTATAAGAGATAGAAAGGAAATTAGTATGACTAGAAGTTCTGTATGGATTCACCAAGAGATTTGCGGGATTAAACTCTATATTTATCGGTCTAATGTTCGGAGTGCTACTACAATCTATTTTTTAGACGGAGAACAATTTAAAGAAACCTTTTGTAATTGGATTATCGAACATAAACCAGCACTAAATTTTGTTTTGATTGATTTCAAGAATCGAGCAGACGACTATACACCATGGCCACTTTCAGCGTCTGAAGCCATGTCAAAAAATTTCGGTGGGAAGGCTGCAGAACATTTTGCTTTTATCACGACCAAAGTGATTCCGTTCTGTGAGAGCGAATATGGGTTTACTTCAAGCACGGAGAAACGTGCGATTGGTGGCTATTCACTTGGTGGACTATTTAGTCTTTATGTAGGGGCGAACACCGATTTGTTTGGGACAGTCCTCAGTTGTTCTTCTTCACTGTGGTATCCAAAATTTGTAGCCTATTTAAAAGAACATCCCTTTAGAGTGCCCCATCCAAAACTGTATATGAGTGTGGGGGACGAAGAAGGATTCATAGCGTCAAATTTAACGAATGAGCAAATCCCCAATACGATGGCGTTAAAAGACTGGTATGAATTGCAATTTCAAACGGGTGATTTCAAGTTTACTCTTGAAATTGGAAATCATGGCGATAATATTCCGGACCGCGTCGGGCATGCTATTCAATGGTTGGAAGAGATTAATATATAAAAAAATCCACTAGTTGAACCAGTGGATTTTTTAGTGGTGCCAAAGGGTCTCGAACCCCCGACCTAGCGTTTAGGAAACGCTTGCTCTATCCAACTGAGCTATGACACCCTAATATATTTATTGAACCACAGAAGCTGCTATCTGTCCATACAAAGTGGAAAAAATTTCCAGAGTCTTTAGTCTCTATTTTATGAGAATTGACAATCTTCATTTTCACAGCGAACCTAAATATAGAACTACATCATTTTCTTTGAACATAGAAGGTTTAGAGTATACCAATTTTATGAAAGAAGATGGATTCCCATGGGATTCTATGGTAGGAATAAGAGCGATTAGTAACTAATGCGAATATGAGACTCTAGGAATTTATTCCGTAGAGACTCATTGAGGCTCAGTAGGTGAGAGACTAAGGCTCGAACCGGTATAGCTCTTAACCCTACCATAAAGATATCCAAAAAGGACGGAATCTAAAATTTTTAATAAAAGTAAATTTGTCTCTAAACCTTTGTTTTATGAAAAAACCACCAAAGAAAATCTTTGGCAGTTTACATGTTGATTTAGTTGGTTGATTGACGGCGTGAAGATTGCCAATGTGAGTATAGACGGAAAATCGAATCGACCGTAAAAATCGCTAAAGCAATCATTCCGGCGGTAATCATCGTTTGACCGAAGAAGAATTTCCCTTTTTCAATATCACCTACAAAGAACGCGTATACGGTACGGTACATGCCTGCACCAGGAACGAGTGGGAAAAAACCAGGGATAAAGAATACCGTTACGGGAGCTTTAAAATAGCGTGCTGCTAAGTGCGATAAAAACGCAATTGTAAGGCCGCTATAGTAAGTAGCTAGTTGTAATCCAGAACTGTCCAAGAAGAAGAGATATACAAACCAGCCAATGCCTCCAATAATTGAAATATGAATGAGGAGTCGTTTTGGCGCTTCAAAGACAATACAACTGAAGTAGACAGCGATGAGAGCACTAATCACTTGATAAATCATAAGGGGTTTGCACCTCCTGCTAAGACGAGTCCCAAAGCAACAGCAATAGCGACGGAAAGAGCCGTCACAAACGCTTCAATTGCCCGAGCTGCCCCTGAGTTGTAGTCTCCGCGTAATGTATCGCGAATCGCATTTGTAATGGCAGTTCCAGGCACAGCCGGCATGATTAATCCGACAATAGAGATGCCGATTCGAGCATCCGGAACGAAATGTTTCTGAATCAAAATGATAATGACAATCGCAGGAATAATCGAGATGAGGTTCAACACGAATGTTCCTAATTTTAATTTCGGATCTAACTTATAAACAAATGGCATGATAATCGCTGCTACTGATGCAATGACGAGTTCAATTGGCGTTGCTCCAAATAGAGCAGCGTAGAACCCACACATCAGAATAAGGCCTAAGTCTTTTAACCACTGTGGATATTCGGATTCTTTTAAATCTTGTAATCGTTGATAAGCCGTATCAAGGTCGATTTCTTTTGTCACTAATTGACGAGAGATTGCGTTGACCTTATAAATTCGGTTCAAGTTCGTGTCGCGATTTGGAACACGACGAATTTCTGTAATAGAATCGATGCAGTCATCATCGAGCGTTGCAAAGATTCCAGTCGCCATTGCGAAGGCTTCGCAAGTTTCAAAGTTTGAAGTGGAGAGAATATAGTTCATTGTTTCTTCCACGCGATACGATTCCGCATTGCATTCAAGCATGATTTGACCAGCCAGAATAGCGGTATCCATTAATTTTTTTGCATATGATCGCACAAAGCCTTCCTCCTTACTAAAATACTCTCTAAGTATAGCATACAAGGCGTGTTTTGCTAAGTAGAATTTTTTATGAAACGAAACTGTACCATTTTCATGTTGCATATAAATTAGTACAGTTGTTTTTTTGATGATTGTTTTAACATTGTACTGTTTTTTTAGATATATTTAGTGTATTATTAAATTAACAAAAATT
>NZ_CALHIF010000017.1 GCF_938030755.1 uncultured Granulicatella sp.
CCGTAAATTACGATAGAGAAAATAGAAATGATTAAGCCTGCCATAAAGCCATCTGGTAAATAGGTCATCTCAATAGTATGTTCTCCAGAAGTAATTGGGAAGGCTAATAAACTATCCCAAATTTTCTTAGTTCCAACTACTTTTCCATCTACCTTCACTGTCCATCCTCTATCATATGGAATACTTGTCATCATCCAAGTACTATCATCCGTAATCGTTACAGTTCCTTTAAAATTACTTTGATTCCAGTGTTCTACTTGCAAGCCTTGGCGTTGTCGTTCCTCAATAATGCGATTTGCTAAAGCGCCATTCGTTCTTGCTAGACGTAAGCCTGAAAGATTAAATTCTTCATTCGAATCAATTTCAATCGTCAAATCTACTGCTTTTCCATGTGAGTTGTGAGCAATTTGAATTAATTGTGCTTGTTGGAATTTATTTTGGAAATCATAACTATTTTCATTCAGTAAAATTCTAACGTTATTTTTATTTGAATGAGAAAGAATCTGAGGAATTGATACCCAATAATCTTCAGAAGACTGAGGAACTAAATGATACGTAATTTTTCCTGGTTTTGAGGAATCAATTCGTCGATACGTTTCAGGTTTTGAAGAATCAAACACTTCCATATTTTCTAATTTCACATCATTCGCAGCTAGAATCGTTAAGTAAGACTCACTCGTTTGTCCCATTGCCTGTACTATTTTATTGTGATTTTGAATAGGTTGATGATTTGCAAGTTTAACCTTCGTCGTATCATCATTCACTCCAAAAGCAATTGGTAAAATTGACCCGCCTTGATAAGTGATTGTTCTAGTTGCTTCAAACACAGGTTCTTTAGTCGTTATATCCTTTCTGGTTACCATGTTTCCAAATACATACATTTTAGAGGTATCCGGATATTCCTTCGTATATACAGGTTTTGGAGCCACTAAATATTTCACAGAGAATAAAGCATCTTGGAAAGGCGTTCCTTGATAATAAGTAGTAGCATTAATCCCGTTATTTCCTAATCGATCAAATAAATCTCTTGTACTATTTTCTAAGTTAGAACTAAATACAGATAAACCTGGATAGTCCACCATAAACGGATCATTTTTACTTAAATTAAATGATTTATTTATACGATAAAAGTCAGAATGATCCGGTCTAATCGGATTAATCGCTTCTTTTAATTGAAGTACAGCATCATGATACTTATAAGCATCAGTATATCCGACTCTAGACTGGACGATAGCCGCATTTGCCGTCAGTTCAACTACTGTGAGAGCTGCAATAACGACCCATGGTTTCTTTACCTTTGTCCAGAACAAAGCAATAAGGATAATCATATAAATTCCGATTGTGGCTATGCGTTGCCAAACCGTCAAGAATGAATGAGTTTGATACTGAACAATCACAAAAATAATGGCCATACCAACAAATAAAATACTCGCTTCTTTTGGAGTAAAGCGTTCCATTTCTCTTAAACTTAAATAAGAAAGATAAATCAAGAAGAAAGCAATAATCCATGAAAAACGATAGAAGAATCCGGCAGGGTTTTGACCCATATGCCATAATTTACTTGTAAACTCATGGGCACATGAAATGAGGAAAATAGTTAATACAAATCCTGCTGCAATCTTGCCCCATTTTGTAATTTTATTAGAGATAAAATAGTAAAGAGTTCCCAAAATTCCTAAACTTGCAACATAAATATTTGGTAAGTTTGGTCCTGCTGGCCAAGATTCATTGTCGAAAGCTCCTAAAAATAATTTAGCCAAAATTTCTAAAGGATTGATTTGCAAAGTCCATTCAAATTTCAAAGAGCTTTGTAATCCACCTTTTGTAGAGACTAAACTAATAATAATTGGCAATAGAATAACGGCAACCATCCCTACTGCAATAATGGAAGCAGTCGCTAATTTTAACAATCGTTCAAACGTAATTTTGAAGTTCGTAAACTCTTTAGAGCGGATAATATAAAAGAATGCATAAATCACTACAAAAATACAGGTCATATATCCCATATAGAAATGAACAAACAATGCAAGAGCAAGCATTCCGATATAGCCCTTAGGAGATTCATTATCTAAAACTTGTTCTACTCCAATTAATACAAGCGGCAAGACAATCATGCCATCGTAAAAAATAGGGTTCATTTGATAACTAACATTAAACCCATTTAATGCATAGATTGTTGCTACAATTGGTAATAAATATGCTTTTTTCTTTAAGCCATCATATCGCTTTACTAAGAAATGCGTCATTGTTAGACCCATCGTTCCATAACGTAAGGCAATAGTCACAGGAACAACCCATTGAAAATTCTCTTCAGAAAACAGTAGAAACAGAAAGTTAAAAGGACTCAATAAATTAAATCCCCAAATTCCAAGCATTCCTCCTCCAATCGACTTAGAGAAAGAATAGAAAAAACTGCTCCAATCTCCATTTAAAAATAAATGTTTGAAATAGGCATAAAGACCAATATATTGTGCATTAAAATCAACCGCCATTAATGATTTAGCACCAAAAGGGAAAAATCCATCTATGATCCAAGCTACGAGCATAATCAGCATCGGAGCTAGGAAACTAGCTAAATAGACTTTTTTCTTAGTTGTCATTTTGCTCTCCTTTCTGTGTCATGTTGGTTTGATCCACAAGATAATGAGGGCGTTTTTTAACTTCGTAATAAATTTTTCCAATGTATTCGCCTAACACGCCAATAGAAATCAGTTGAATCCCTCCAAAAAGAACTACTGAAAAAATAGTTGTGAAATATCCACTAACCATCGTGTCAGGAGCTACAAAATATTGTACAAATGACCATAATACATAAGCGACTGAAATCATTAAACAGAAAAGACCTAAGTTAATACACATTCGCAACGGTTTGTCATTGAAAGATAAAATTCCTTGAATGGCATAATTTAACGAAAAGCTCAATGAGTACTTCGTTTCTCCCACTGTACGAACTTGATTTTCATATTCAATTACTTTTTCTTTGAAACCAATCCAAGAAAAAATCCCTTTAGAAAAACGATTATATTCTTGTAAAGATAAAATGGCACGAACGGCTTTACGACTGAATAAACGGAATTCTGATACTCCATCCATTAATTCAATGTCCATCATTTTATTTGCTAATTTGTAAAAATGTTTTGCTAAAAACGTACGATGCGGTTTCTCTCCTGTACGCGTACGTCTCGCGCTAACAACATCATATCCCTCTTGATAAGCGGCTATCATCTCAGGTAATAATGCGGGTGGATGTTGTAAGTCTCCATCCATTAAAATCACGGCTTCCCCGGTTGCATATTCAAGACCTGCTATCGTCCCAGCTTCTTTACCAAAATTTCTACTAAAACTAATATATTTTACGCGAGAATCTGCGTCTGCAATAGCCAGCATCTTCTCAAAGGTACGATCTTTACTCCCATCGTTAATAAAAATTAACTCAAATTCAGCTTGTGTGATTTGATTAATTTCTTTTACTAAAGCATTATACATTTTTTGAATCATATTCTCTTCGTTATAAAATGGAATTACAATCGATAATTTCATTGATTCATTCACCAATCCTTAAAAAATTCGCTATCTTTATCATATCATTTTTTCATGTTTAGTGCTTCCAAAAATGAATATTTTTATAAAAAAAGAGAAGCAACCTTCGATAAAAGGTCACTTCTCGTATAAAAAGACTAGATTTCTTTTAAATTTTTAATCAATAAATTGGTTCCCAATAACCCGAGTAGCAATATGCTAAAGACCACAATAAAGCAAACCATAAAAAATTCTTCTGGCAAAGCTAAAATAATAGGATCCTTCTTGGGATCAAAAATCCAAGCATCATTGTTAAAAAAGAGCTCATGAAACTTAATAAATAATGTATTAAAAAAGCTTGCAATTCCAACACAAACAAAAATCGGAACGAGAACCAGCCATCGAATTGGCCTTCTCAAAAGCCATGTTAAACGCCTTTGTTTTAAGGACCGAATTCCAAAAAAGCTGACTAACCCGGATGAAAGGAATATGGCAAAATTAATAAAGAACAACCTTTTGACTTCAAAAAAATGAAATAATCCTTGCTGAGAACTCGTAAAATTACTCATCACCAGTGAATCATTTAACGGATTCGTCAAATATCCTATCAGTTCATGATAATTTGTTTTAAGAACATCTGCACTGTATCCAGTCATTTTTTCTACTCCAAACCACTGAATGGACCAATGGTATAGCGGTTCGAAAAAGATCACAAAGGTAATTCCTAAACTTAACCAGAATAAAAATAGAGCAATAGCTATCCCCCATTTTTGAACTCGATAAGGTCTCATTAAATGTTCCATTTACTCAAATCCTCTACTAAATGGGTTGGTTGTTCCTCTACGTTCAACAATGTTTCTCTTGTAGAAAATCCTGTTAATACCATAATTGTATCCATTCCATATTGAATGCCTGCTTGAATATCTGTTTGGTAATTATCTCCAACCATGGCAATATCTTCTTTTGTGAAATGTGAACTAGGAAACTTCGCATTGAGATAGTCTAATGCAGATTCCATAATGATACTACTTGGTTTACCGATGACAATCGGTTCGACTTGAGTAGCCACTTTTAGGAATCCTGTTATTGCTCCTGAACCAGGAACAGGACCTTTTTCACTCGGTAAATTGGAATCAATATTTGTAACAATATAAGTAGCTCCAGCTCGAATGGCTAAAGTTGCTTTCTCTAAATCTTTATAAGTAACGCTTCGGTCTAAGGATTGTAAGACTAGTTCCGGATTATCTGAATCCAGTATAAAGCCAGCTGCTTTTACTTGATTCTTAATCGCATCTTCTCCAATCACCATCACACGTTCTACAGGATAGTGTGCTTTTATGTAATCTACTGCAGCAACTCCACTTGTATACACTTCAGCTGCTTCAACATTTGTCCCATAATTATCACGCAAGTTTTGGGCCACTTGTTCAGGAGTTTTCGTCGCATTATTTGTTACGAATAAAAACGGGATATTAGCTTCTTGTAGTCGTTTAATAAAAGCTTCTGCAGTAGGAATACGTTCCTTTCCCTTATACATGGTTCCGTCTAAATCAATAAAATATGCTTTATACATTTATTTCCCTCTTTGTTGGTTTTCTCTAATATGGAATCCTTTTTTCTGAGGATTTTTAACGACACTTTTCTTCACCTTGCTACTTGAAGATTTTTCAACTTCTTTCATTGAGAAATGTTGCGAATTTGATTTCTTCGTTTTAGGTTTAAACGTTTTTTCTCCATATTCCTTCATTGTCTCTTTTGGAATAAATTCTTTTAAATTAAAATCTTGTTCTTTTTTATTGCGTGGATTTGTTTCATTATTACGACGCTTTTGACGATTTTGAGATTTCTCTTTGAACTTACGGTTTTGTTGATTTCTCGCAGGAGCATCTAAATCTACTGGACTAAATACATGCTCTCGTCTTGGATTATTTTGGCGTTTTCTTTGAGAATTTCTTTCTCGTCTTGGACGTTGAGGTTTTTCTTCCTCAAGAACAGGTTTGTGTTTTGCCTCAGGATCTCTTTCTAATACAAAATACTGACAGCCAAAATTGCAATATTCCAAAATATACTCTTGTAAATAATCAATATCTCTATCTGGAGTTGCTAATTTATGAGAATGTTTAAAGAAGCCCTTTAATCGTAATTTTTCATGGCCCCAATCCCCTACAATATAGTCATAACGCTCAAAAATATCGTTATAGCGTTCATTGAAAGCTTCAATATTAAATCCGTTTCTATAATCTTCAATGATTTGGTAATGTACCTCATCGACCAAAATCGTTTTTTCGTCCACTACCACCGCTCTTTTTGGTTCCTCATCAGGATTCGTCACAATTTCTTGCAAAACTTGACTCAATTCATCTGAAAGCGTCTCTACGGTTTTCTCAGTCATGATAGTTCCTTTCTTTAAAAATTAATTCTTTTTCAATAATCGTTCTTAATAAATCTGGATATAAAATTTGATTGATCCCTTTTTCTTCAATCATCGGGAAAAAAGGGACAAAACGCATATGGTCTGGGCATACAAATGTAATGATTTCATCGTCTCCTAAAACTTTTCCATCGACGATAATTTCTTCACCCTTTTTAGAAAAACCAGTATATAAGATCTCCCCAAATAGTTTACCACGAAAACCATATCCGCGAATAGCTTTTTCTAATAATTCTGGTTGTTGCTCTTCAAAAACTTGGAGTAATTGTTTAAAATTTTTTACAGAAAATTGACTTTTATTTAAGTGAATCGGATGAGGCATACAGTTATGTAAATCAAACTTCGTTAATGCCCCCTTCTTAAACTCATGTACAAATAGTCCGGTATATATAAATGCAATTGGAATCCCTGTTTGCCTAATCATCGCTTCAAGGGAAAGTTGTGCCAAGTCTCTTACTGAATAATCTGGAATCTGAGTAAGAACAATATTTTCTTTGAGTAATTTGATTCCTTCTTCTAGGTAGATTTTTCCTTCATCAGTCGCAGGATCCTCTTTTAGCGTTTCAACTTCAATCATTCTTTCCTCTAAGGGAATGAGTTTTTCTTTCTCGGTTTTTAAATGGAGCTCTCCAATGTAAGCACCATATTTAAATCCACCTGTTAAGAGTGTTTGGTTCACCCTTTTTCCTTCTTTAAACAAATGATGTGTGTGTGCTCCAAGAATGACTTGAATTTCTGGATACGATTCGGCTATCAAGGTATCCAACTCAATACCCAAATGGGATAAAAGGACAATTTGATTTCCCTCACTAGCGAGTCTTGGAACTAACCTATCGAGCGTTTTTAAAGGGTCTTCAATCCAATATCCATTTGGTTCGTAACTTTCTGGATATGCGGCTGTAAGCCCTAGTATCGCAATGCTACACTGTTCAATTATCTCGAATTGGATTTCAGTTGCATAAGTCGGTGTTTCCCCTGTAGATTGCCACTTCACATTAGAGATAATGACTTTAAAATCCCTTTCCTTATAAGCTCCCTCTAGTTCTTTTGGAGTATAAGCAGTCCCTTCATTATTTCCTAGTGTTACAAAATCTATTCTTTGCTGGTTCAAAATGGTCGACGCAATTTGCCCATTTTTTGCTTCCACTAGAGGATGAACTCGATCAATCAAGTCTCCTAAATCAACTGCCCAAACAGTATGACCTAATTCTTCAAGTTCTTTCCTTCTAGCCCTCATAAAATTCGTTTGCGTTTTTAACGAATGAAAATTTGAGTGCATATCATTCACGTGAAGAATTGTTAAATCACTCATCAATTTCCTCATGACTAGCATTATTAAACAAGGTTGCTTCAGTCATTTTTTGTAAGTCTTTCGGTGCCAACTCCATTTGCAAACCACGCTTTCCCGCTGAGATGCGAATAGTCTTATGGTGCATCGCACTCTCCTCAATAAAAGTTGGAAATTTCTTTTTCATACCGATGGGAGAGCAACCTCCGCGCACATACCCTGTAAGAGGTTCGAGCTGATCTAGAGATAGTAATTCAACTTTCTTATTCCCTGAAATTTTTGCCACCTGTTTTAAATCTAATTCCTTATGAGCTGCAATACAAGCAACTAGATGCCCTGTTCTATCCCCTGTTAACACAATCGTTTTATACACTTCTTCAACAGGAATCCCCATTCCGTCTGCAGCATGAAGCGCATCTAAATGAGCGGTATCTACATCATACTCATGAATAACATAGGGAATCTTGGCTTGTTCTACCATTCTTACAGCATTTGTTTTGATTACTTTTTTCTTTTTCACGTGATATCACTCCTTCTTATATTCTACCATAAGGAGCTTTCTAAATAAAATTCCGTTTGACATAAAAAACAACATCCCCTAAGAAAAAACTTAGGGGATGTTAGATTAACCTAGTAAGTTTAATCGACGAATAAAATCGTCATTGGACTTTGTTTCTTTCAACTGTTTCACTAGTTGCTCACTCGTCTCAAGCCCATCACCTTTAATCGAATGGCGCACTTTCCATATCACGTCAATGATTTCTTTTGAAAGTAACATTTCTTCTTTACGCGTTCCTGAGCGCTTAACGTCAATCGCAGGAAACACTCTTCTTTCTGCAAGTTCTCTTGAAAGATGGATTTCTGAATTTCCAGTTCCTTTAAACTCTTCATAAATGACATCATCCATTCGACTTCCCGTTTCAACTAAAGCAGTCGCTAAAATCGTCAAACTTCCGCCTTCTTCAATATTTCTAGCAGAACCAAAGAATTTTTTAGGGCGATAGAATGCAGCAGGATCAATCCCACCGCTTAAAGTTCTTCCTGAAGGGGGAATCGTTAAATTATATGCTCTAGCTAATCGCGTCAAGCTGTCCATTAAAATAATGACATCTCTCCCGTCCTCCACTAGTCGCAAAGCACGTTCTAATACTAATTCACTAATCTTAATATGGTTTTCCGGCAGCTGATCGAACGTTGAATAAACCACCTCAGCGTTTACTGTGCGTTCAATATCCGTTACTTCTTCTGGTCGTTCATCGATTAATAAAATAATCAACTCAGCATCTGGATGATTTGTCGTAATTCCATTAGCAATTTCCTTTAATAGACTGGTCTTTCCTGCTTTTGGCGGAGCAACAATCAAGCCCCTTTGTCCAAAGCCAATCGGACAAATTAAATCAAGCATTCTAGAGGCGATTCGCCCTCTTGTTGTTTCCAAAATCATTTGCTTTTCTGGATAAAGTGGTGTAAGTCCTGGGAAATGATCTCTTTCTTTTGCCTCTTCAGGATCTTTTCCATTAACAAATCCCACTTGCATTAATCCATTAAACTTTTCACCTTGGCGAGGAGGACGTGCAGTTCCACTCACTAAATCTCCATTTCGAAGATCAAAGCGTCTGATTTGAGAAGAAGAAATGTAAATATCTTCTTGGCTACTTGAGTAGTTGATGGGTCTAAGGAATCCAAAACCCTCTGCACGATTAATATCCAAGACCCCTTCTACTTGAAAAAATCCTGTAGCTTCTTCTTGGGCGCGAATAATCGCAAGTGCCAATTCCTTTTTATTCATCTGACCGTAATAAGGAATTTTATAATGTTTAGCAAAGCCGTACATCTCTTTTAAAGTCTTTTCTTGCAAACTTTGCAAGGTTACAGTTTCTACTTGTTCTGGCATATTGTCCCTTCTTATTCTTCAATCATCGTAATATCAGCACCTAGAGCTTGAAGTTTCTCAACAATATTTGAATAACCTCTAAGAATATGTTCAATATTAGAAATCTTAGTCGTTCCTTCAGCCATTAATCCCGCGACTACAAGTCCAGCTCCAGCACGAAGATCACTTGCAGCAACTTCTGCACCTACTAGAGGCGTTGGTCCTTCAAATGTAATAATATCTTCAATCACTTTTCCATGGGCTCCCATACGATTTAATTCTGGAACATGCCCAACACGTTTTGGATAAATGGTATCTACAATCATTGCAGTCCCATGTGCTTTCATAAATAATGGAGTAATCGTTTGTTGCAAGTCTGTAGCAAATCCTGGATACGGCATGGTTTTAATATTCACTGCCTTAAGATTTGTAGAAGGATAAACATAGATATCATCCTCTCCAACTTCCATCTTGACGCCCATCTCATCCATCTTTGCAATGAGACTTTCTAAGTGTTCAAAAATTACGTTTTTAACGCGAACTCCTTCTCCAACTGCTGCGGCAACTGATAAATAAGTTCCTGCTTCAATGCGGTCAGGGATAATTGTATGACTACATCCGTGGAGTTTTTCTACTCCTTCCACACGAATCATACTTGTTCCTGCCCCTTTAATATTAGCACCCATTTTATTTAACAGTGTCACTACATCGATAATCTCAGGTTCACGAGCAGCGTTCTCAATAATCGTTTTTCCTTTAGCACGAACAGCGGCTAATAAAACGTTAATGGTTGCCCCTACAGAAACAACGTCCATATAAATTTTTGTTCCTACTAGACCTTCTTCATCGGTTGATAAATAGATAGCCCCATCATGATCTACTACATTGGCACCTAAAGCTTTGAATCCTTTTAAATGTTGATCGATTGGTCGTGGTCCTAAGAAACACCCGCCAGGAAGTCCTACCACACCTTCTCCAAACTTCGCAAGAGTTGCTCCCATAAAATAATAAGAAGCTCTCATACTTTGGATTTTTCCTTTTGGCATTGGGATGGATTTCATTTCTGTTGGATCAATGGTTAATGTTCCATCTACAAATTCTGTTTTCACGTTAAAATCATTTAAAATTTCAATTAATGCAGCAACATCTTGGATGTCAGGCACCCCTTCTAATACTACTGGTTCTTCGGCGATAATAGCAGCCGGAATTAAAGCTACTGTACTATTTTTTGCTCCACTAATGGTCACTTCACCTTTTAGCGGTTTACCACCGTTAATGACTAATTTTCTCATACTAAAATTCCTTTCACTAAATCTTCTCAGTTATTATACCATGTTCCTATAAGAATCTGCTATATTTTAAACGTCCGTCGCTATTGTTAACCTTCGAAAATTTGTTAGTTGACAATCGGATTAAATCTGTTACACTTAAAAACATGAATATTGACGAAAGGAGGCCATTATGAGTACTAAACAGGAAGTTTTACGACTATTATATAGCACCGTAGACAAACCCCTTTCTGGACAAGATATCGCTGACCATTTGAATCTTTCTCGAACCGCAGTGTGGAAAGCCATTCAGCAATTAAAGAAAGACGGTTACGAAATTACCTCAAGCACAAAAGTAGGTTATCAATTATCCAGACAGACGGATTTGTTAACCCTTGAAGGCATTCGAACTCATCTAGGTGAACATTTACAAGATTGGGATATTCAAGTCTTTGAGACAACTACTTCAACCAATGATTTAGCTAAAAACTATGGCGCTTCAGGGGCAAGAGTTCCCACCTTCTTTATTGCAGAAGAGCAAACAGCTGGACGTGGCCGTCTAGGAAGAACCTTCCTCTCACCTCCCAAATCTGGTTTATACATGAGTATCTGTATTTTTCCAGAAGGTGACTTGGATAGCATTTCATTAATCACTTGCGCTACAGCAGTTGCTGCAACGCGTGCAGTAGAATATTTCATTCATGAAACAGTTGGAATTAAATGGGTGAACGACCTCTACTATCATGATAAAAAAATCGCTGGTATTTTAACAGAGGCTGTAACGAATATCGAAGCTCAAAGGGTGGATGCGTTGATTGTTGGCATGGGAATTAATTTGCATATCGACGACGCCATTATTCCAGAGGACTTAAAACCGATTATCGGCTCCCTCTTTTCTCCGCAAGAGATTCCAAAAAATTTCAGCCGCAACGAATTTGTAGCTCGTTTCCTTAAAGAATGGAATCAATGCTACGAGGACATCAATTCTGGTAAACGCGACTTCATGGGAGAGTATAAAACTCATTCGATTATTGTCGGGAAAAAAATCAATGTCCTTAGCGGTATGAAAACATATCCTGCCACCGCAAAAAGCGTGGACAATAACGGTCATCTCATCGTCCAAACAGACGATGGATCGATTCATTCATTATCATATGGTGAAGTAAGTATTCGCCCTCAATCATAAAATGTTAGGAGAGTTTTATTATGAAAAAAATTTCAATCAAATATATTGTATTAGCTGCCCTTTTTGGCGCCCTTTGCTATGTATCTAGCTTCTTAAAAATTCCAATTGGGTCAGTCCCTTTTACTGCTCAAACTGCAGCAGTTCTTTTATCGGCATTAATCCTGCCACCATTTGCAGCCTTTGCTTCTCAATTTATTCATTTCTTACTCATCTTCTTATTAGGAAGTGGTACAGCATTATTCATTGCACCATCATTTGGTTTTATTATTGGATTTATCGTAGCGGCTCCAATCGTTTCATTTTTAGCACGTCGCTTTAACAATTTTGTAGGCTTTATTATCGCAGCTCTTGTTGGAGAAGTTATCTTTTATGCCTTTGGAATTCCGTTTATGACCTATGTATTAACAGGATTACAAGGAAAGAACTTTGATCTTCAACAAATTTTAGGATTCGGATTATATCCATTTATTCTTCCTGACTTAGGGAAATTAGTCATTGCGGTGTTTATTGCCGACCGCCTTAAAAAACAGTTTAAAGGATTTATCTAAGCGAATACTCTTTCAAAAGTCTATTCCACAAAAAATAAGCTAGGCTTAATGCCTAGCTTATTTTTTTAGAATTCTAATTACTCCCAGAAATTAACTCCTAGTACATTACCTAAGAATGCAAAACCGATTCCGACAACTAATAGTAGAACGATACAACGTAAAGGCGTCCATTTTTTACACGCTAATAAGTAGTATAGTCGCACAGTAATTTCTATTTCTCTGAAATTAAATTCCATCTATTCCTTCTTCAAGCACTTCATTATGAGGTGTTGGGAGACTCACCCGTTGAATAGCTTCTCGACCTGCTGCTAAACTTTGAGTCAATACTTCTTGAGCGCTTGAAGCGAACTCGCGTAACATCGCTATTTCAATTAACATTGGTAAGTTTGTACCTACGACAACCTCAACATTTTCGAAATCCATTGAAGCTACCACTGCTGATTTGAAAGGACTTCCTCCTAAAAGGTCAGCAAATACAACAATTCCTTCTGTTTTCTCTTGCAACTCTTTCATAGCATCTCTTAGATTATTTTCAAGAGTTTCTATTGAATCGCTTTCTAAAAAAGGCACTACTTTATATGCAGTTTGTTTTCCTGCAATCATTTCTAAAGCATGTCCTACTCCAATTGCAAACTCCCCATGTCCTGTAAGAATTAACCCTATCATTCTATTTCCTCCTATTTTTGTTCTACATCTTAATACTAGACCAGCTAAACTGAAATTTCAAGCGCAATTTATGCGTTTTCATAAATTCTTATCCAGAAATAAATAAGGAGTATTGTCCAAATATTGGGGGGGACAATACTCCACGGTCTAAAAGCTATACGAATTTTTATTTTATCGATTAGAACAATTCTTTGTAGAAAGCAATTGTTTCTTCTAATGTTGGCATGAATGGGTTACCTGGTGCACAAGCATCGATTAACGCATTCTTAGATAGATATTCGAAGTCGAAGTCTTTTTCTTCAATTCCTAATTCAGTTAATTTCTTAGGAATACCAACTGTTTCAGAAAGAGTTTCGATTTCTTTGATCGCATATGCTGCACATTCTTCGTCTGATTTACCTTCAGTTTGTAAACCTAAAGCTTTTGCAACATCACGGAATGCAGCTGGAACACGTTTTGCATTTTCGCGTTCGATAACTGGTAATAACATCGCACAGCATACACCGTGTGGAAGTTTGTAAACAGCACCTAATTGGTGAGCCATTGAGTGAACATAACCAAGTCCAGCGTTGTTGAATGACATACCGCCTAAGAAGATTGCGTTCACCATACCTTCACGAGCTTCGATGTCATGACCATCTTTAACAGCACGTGGTAAGTATTCTTTAATTAATTCAATTGCTCCAATTGATAATTTCTTAGTAACGCCGTAAGCACCTGGAGTTACTAAAGCTTCAACCGCGTGAGTTAAAGCATCCATACCTGTTGCAGCAGTTAATGCTGCTGGTTTAGATACCATTAATTCAGGGTCATTTACAGAGATTAAAGCTAGGCTGTTTTTATCAACCATTACCATTTTAACTTTTCTTTCTTCGTCTGTAATTACATAGTTGATTGTAATTTCAGCAGAAGTACCTGCAGTTGTATTGATTGCTACAACTGGTAAGCCTTTTTTAGCAGATTTGTGTAATCCTTCGTAGTCTTGTGGTTTACCACCGTTTGTTGCAATGATTGAAATACAGCTTGCACAGTCTTGAGGTGATCCCCCACCTAAACTGATAATGAAGTCACAGTTGTGTTCTTTAACTGCAGCAACCCCATCATTAACGTTTTTACAAGTTGGGTTTGGCTCTACGTCAGAGTAAACTACAAAGTCCACACCTGCTTCTTTTAAAGGTCCTGTTACTTTGGGAAGAATATCACTTGATTCGATAAATTTATCCGTTACTAAAAGAGCTTTATGATATCCTAGATCTTTTACGTAAGGTCCAATTTCTTTAACGACTCCTCTTCCAATCAAGTTAATTGCTGGTACATAAAATGTTGACATAATTTTTCTCTCCTAACTAGTAAATTTATAAAACACCTTTTTTCAAGATGATATTTCCGTACAAGGCACTTTCTCCTGTTTGAATCACAAGATAAGCGTCTTTTGCTTGTTCGTAAAACTCAAATCGTTCGAACTCTTTAATGGCTGCTCCTGGGTGATTTTCTTCTAAGAGACGTTTATATTCGTCCCAAATCACTGGAACTGTCGGATCTCCCGGAACGACTTGCATTAGTCCTGCTTGATATGAGCTGTAAGTATCTAATGGTAATACTTGTAGAATTGCTTCTAAAGCTACAGGAACACCATGGCCATCCATACGAATCACTCGTTGCCCGATACGATGAGCTGGGAAGTTTGCATCCGCAAGCACCAATTCATCTCCATGTCCCATTTCCATTAAATATTTCACAAGTTCTGGGCTTAAAATTTTAGGAATTTGTTTTAACATTACTGAATTCCTCTCTTCACTTTATTGAATTTCAAGCGAATTTCTTCCAAATCTGCAACTGTACGACTTTCGTAACGAGTCACTGGTTCAGAAGCTTTAATAATCTCTTGAGCTTCTTTGCGACTACTAATAATTCCAAGAGTAAGCATTTGTGAAAGGATATTTCCAAGCGCACTTGCTTCAATCGGACCAGTAATCACTGTTCGACCTGTAAAGTCAGCTGTTAACTGGCATAGAAGTTTGTTTTGAATTCCTCCGCCGACCATTTGAACAGTTGTCATTTCTTGTTTCGTCAATTCTTCTAATTGATTAATCGTTTCAAGATAAGTTAAAGCTAAACTTTCTAAAACGACACGAACAAGATGCCCTTTCGTTTGTGGAACAACTTGTCCACTTACTTTACACCATTCTTTAATTTTCGATTCCATGTCTCCAGGTGAAGCAAAAATTGGATCGTTTGGATGAATCCATGTTTGGTTGTCTGTTACTGCTTCGGCTAATGTGACCATTTCTCCAAAGCCAACTTCTTCCCCTTGTAAACGCCAGTCTCGTTGTAATTCTTGAATAATCCACATTCCAGTTGTGTTTTGTAAGAGTCTATATTTACCATCAAAACATCCTTCATTTGTTAATCCTGATGCAAATGCTTCCTCTGTAACAACTGGTTCTTCAGATTCAGTTCCTACTAATGACCAAGTTCCGCATGAAATAAAGACTGTGCCTTTTTCCTTCTCATATGGAATCGCTAGCACCGCAGCAGCTGTATCGTGTCCAGCCCCTGCAATGACGTCAAATGAATCTACTTTCAGCTGTTGTGTAATGCGTGGTGATAATTGTCTTAACACCGCACCATTTTTCACTGGATTTGTGAACCATTTACGTGGAATATCTAATCGTTCAAACACTTCTTCAGAAAAATCTTGTGTGAAGATATCCAACAATCCACTCGTACTTGCAATCGTGTATTCATTTGAAAGCACACCTGAAAGTAAGTAGTTAATCATATCTGGAATAAACAACACACGTTGAACGATATTTTTAAGTTGTGGTTTCTCTTGCAAATCTGAATAGATTTGTAAGACCGTATTAATGGTTGCAGGCTGCACACCTGTCTTTTGGAATAATTTTTTCTTCGAGATAGTGTTATAAAATGACTCCTCATATCGACCCATTCGGTTATCTCTGTAACAATGTGGTTGATAGAGCAAATCTCCATTTTGATCTAGATAGGCATAGTCTACTCCCCATGTATCAACAGAGATGGAACGAATCGGAATCGAATCTTTGGAAGCCTTCTTGATTCCTTGCTTAATTTCTCCAAACAAGTGCAACAAATTCCAATACAAACCATCATTAAGATTCACCGGTTCGTTTTTGAACCGGTGAACCTCTGATAATTGGAGGGAGTGTCCGTCATAAATCGCCTGCATAACACGTCCTGAACTTGCACCTAAATCAATGGCTAATAATTTAATCAAGCTCATGTTTTCTCCTCCATTACTAATCCCTATTTTTTATTCGTATAGTAAAGCTTTGATTTCATCGCTATCGATGTTCTTAGCGTCATACCATTTAGAACCAGTATCCACATCTTTAACTGTTTCACCTTTAGCTGCTGCAATTGCTAATTTAACAGCTTGGTACCCAATTTGAACTGGGTCTTGAGTTACAGAACCAACGAAGATTCCTTTACGGATAGCATCTTGTTGTAATGCACCTGAGTCGAACCCAACAGCTAAGATCTTGTCTGCGCCAAGTTTAGATTCTTTGAAACCGCCGTTAGCATTGATGATTGCTTTTGCAGCGAATTCGTTAGAACCATAGATTGCGATAGTGTCTTCTTTTTCAAGAACTGTAGAAGCTTCAGTTTTACCTGCAGCATCATCAACTTGTGCTGGAACACGAACTTCGATAACGACTTTAGCATCTGCTTCATTTACATCGTTTTTGAATTTGTCATGTCCAGTTACAGCGGTTTTAATACCTTTTTTATTTAATAATTCAACCATTTTATCAATGAAACCTTTTGTTCTTTGAGTGATTGAAAGTGAGTTCACTTCTTGAGAAACAACACCGATACGAACAGGAGTATCACCAATTTTCTTTTCGATTAGAGGGAACATATGTTCTGCTGCATTTCCTCCAGCAGCATGGTTATCTGTAGAAGCAGTCGCTTTAATTGCTCCTTCTGGTGCCCCTGGAACCCCTGAGTCAAATCCAATAATAGGAATATTTTTAGATTGTGCTTGTTTAATCGCATCTAATTCTGCCTCTGTATCTAATGCAGCTAAAGCGATTGCTTTTGGATTTTTGTTAATCGCGTTATTTAATTGTTCCAATTGTTCTGCAATAGCTGTTTCATTTTGAGGTCCTACGAATGTAAGTTTAGCCCCAAATTCTTGAGCTGCTTTTTCAGCACCTTTGTTAACAGCTTTCCAGAAGTCATGTTGGAAACCTTTTGCGATCACTTCTACTTTGAAGTCGCCGCTTGATTGAGTTTTTCCACCATCAGCATTTGATTTATTTGATGTACATCCTGCTAATAATGCAGAAGCACAAGCTAGAGTTGCAATAGCATATTTGAATGACTTTTTCATAATGTTTTCTCCTTTATATGTCCTTTTTGATCCTTCTAAGAAGGAGTCTTTCCAACTCATTGTGTACAATATCAAACTTATTTTTTCTTATTCATGCGGATTAAGATATCTGAGTAAACGGCAACGATTACAACGAAACCTGTGATGAATAATTGATAGTGTGGTTGTAAGTCGATGTATGGTAAACCAATCTTCAAGACAGACATAATGAATACCCCGATGATAGTACCAACAACAGAACCAACCCCACCAGCAAGTGAAGTACCACCAACTACAACTCCGGCAATGGCATCAAGTTCCATACCGTTCCCTGTACCAGGAAGGATTGTTGAATACGTTGCAGCATATGCAATACCAGCAAGCCCAGCAAGAAGTCCACTGATAACATAAGCCATACCTTCCCATTTGATAACGTTTACACCTGAAAGTCTAGTAGCTTCTTTATTTGAACCAATGGCGAAAATGTAACGACCAATTTTTGTTTTATTTAAAACAATGGCTGCAATAATTGCTACGACAATCAAAACGATCAATCCGGTCGGAAAATTATCTTGCGTTCGGAATAAGTCTTTATACCAACCTTCTCCTGTTCCACGTAATGGGAATGTCACACTTTGTACGTTAGACATGATTGAACTTAAACCACGTGAAATCATCATTGTACCAAGCGTTGCGATGAATGGTGGTAATCCAAATTTTGCAATTAAAATTCCGTTGAATAATCCAAATACACCTCCAATCACTAATATTGCCAACAATGCTAGCCATAAAGGCCAACCCATTTTTGTATGGAGCACTCCACCGATGATGGCAGAACACATCATTACTGTACCGATTGATAAGTCAATACCACCGGTGATAATAACGAATGTTACCCCAATTGCTAAGAACCCAATATAATAAGATGCGTCTAAAATGCTGACCGCTGTATCAAACGAACGGAACGATTCACTTGAGACTGCAAAGAATGTGAAAATCACGATCAACGCGATTAATGCAATTAACTTTTGTAAACCAACTGATTTTACCAGTTTCGTCCATAGAGACTTTTTCTCTTCCATATCTATACCTCTCCTCGTTTATCGATCTGTTGCTAATGCTAAGATGCGTTCTTGAGTTGCTTGACTGATATCAAGTTCCCCTGTCTTACGACCTTCACACATGACAACAATCCGATCGCTCATACGTAAAATTTCTGTCAGCTCAGATGAAATCATAATGATTGATTTTCCTTGAGCAACCAGTTCATTCATTAATGAGTAAATTTCACTTTTCGCACCAACGTCAATTCCTCGAGTTGGTTCGTCAAAAATTAGAATATCGCTATTTTGTTCTAGCCATTTCGCAATAACAACTTTTTGTTGGTTACCACCTGATAAGTTACGAACTAGTTGTTTTGATGATGGTGTTTTCGTTCTTAATTGTTTAACGAATTCATCGCTGACTTTCACAATTTCACCGTCATCAATTAAACCACCTTTGATGTACTTATCTAAATTCGTCATTACTGTGTTATTGGCAATAGTCATATCCACGATACATCCATAACGTTTACGGTCTTCTGAAAGATATCCGATACCTTCTTTAATAGCATCTTGAGGATTTTTAATATCAACCTCTTTACCATTAATTTTAATAGTTCCACTATCTTTCTTATCCGCTCCAAATAGTAAACGAGCTACTTCTGTACGACCCGCTCCCATTAATCCAGAGAACCCTAAGATTTCACCTTTATGAAGCACAAAGCTTACATCTTTTACGTGGCTTCCTGAGTTTAAATGTTCCACTTCTAATACAACTGGTGCACCTTCTGGCACTGCAGAAACCGCTTTCGGATCTTCATAAATAGTACGACCAACCATCATTGCGATGATTTCATCCTTCGTCGTTTCTTTTGTATTTACAGTTCCAACATATTCCCCGTCCCTCATAACCGTTACACGGTCCGTAATACGGGCAATTTCATCCATACGGTGAGAAATATAAATGATACCTACACCTTTAGCACGTAAGTCATCAATAATTGCGAACAACTCATTAATTTCTGATTCTGTTAACGCTGCTGTTGGTTCGTCGAAAACAATAATCTTCGCGTCCATTGACAACGCTTTCGCAATTTCAACCATTTGTTGTTTACCAACTGTTAAGTTTCCCACTTTTTCTTGTGGATTAATATCCAGTTTCAACAATTTGAATAATTCTTTTGCCTTTTTGTTTCCGGCATTATCATCAATGAAGAATCCTTTATTGATTTCTTCACGACCGATGAAGATATTTTGAGCCACTGATAAGTGGTTCATCATATTCAACTCTTGGTGCACGATTACAATCCCATCGTCCATAGCCTCTTTTGGTTTCGAATATTCTACTTGTTTTCCGTTATAGTGAATTGTTCCTTCGTTTGCTCCATAAATACCGGTCAACACTTTCATTAAAGTTGATTTACCAGCACCGTTTTCACCCATTAGTGCGTGTACTTCACCTGTTCTTAAGTCGAAATCTACACCTTTTAGGGCTTTAACAGGCCCAAACGACTTTACAATCCCCTTCATTTCAAGAATAACTGGATTACTCATGCATTTCACCTACCTGTTCCAGTTTTGTAATACGCTCTTTCAGCGCTTCTATTTGTTCTTGTTGCCCAACGATGATGTTCACAACTTCTAGCAACAAATGGCTGTTCATAAAATGATCTTGTGCATGAACAGAAAGAAGTGTTGGGCTACCGCCCTCGCCTCTAATTTCTTGCTGAATCATTTCTGTTTGAACATTATGCGCTTCAACTCCTTTAACTCTTGCTTCATCAAGGAGGCTTCTTGCAGATGAAATATCACCTGCAAGAGCACTCTTAACGGATTGCATTGCTAAAGTCGTTACTTTGCTACTTTTGACAATCAGTTGCATCAATCGTTGCGTATCTGCTTTTTTTGTTTCGCTCATTGGCTTAACCTAATAATTCAATCGCTTGTTTTAGAACTTCTTCTCCGCGCATGTTTTCAAAGTCATCGTCTGAAATTACAGCAACTGGAACGTTTAATGAAGCTTTTGCTTTTTCTTCTAAATAAGCTAATTGAGGTCCTAATAATAAGACATCAATATTTTTTAGAGTATCAATCCCAGTAATCCCTACTGAGTAGAATGAGTAATCTAATTTATCACGGTAAATTACTTCTTGAATGCGTTCAACGAGCATACTTGTTGTCAATCCACCGACACAGGCTAAAATAATTGTTTTTGTCATTTTAGTCTCTCCTTTCTATTACTTATGAATAGGTCCTAATAATTGGCATGCACGGTAGTCAGCTGATTCTAAATCTTCTGTTCCGAATAATGACCAGTTCTTAGGTCTGAAGATATCTTCTTCTGAAACGTTATGCATATTTACAGGAATACGTAACATTGAAGCAAGAGTGATAAGGTCAGCTCCAATATGTCCATAAGAGATTGCACCGTGGTTTGCACCCCAGTTATTCATTACATCATATACTGACTTGAATGCACCTTTACCTGTTAAGCGAGGAGCAAACCAAGTTGTTGGCCAACCTGGATCTGTACGGTTATCCAATGTATGGTGTACATCTTCAGGTAATTCAAGTGTGTATCCTTCTGCGATTTGTAATACAGGTCCAACACCTTTCAATAAGTTCAAGCGAACCATTGTTACAGGCATATTTCCCTTAGATAAGAAGCGAGTTGAGTAACCGCCCCCGCGGAAGTATTCGCGGTTTGCTGCTGGGAAGTCAGTATTTGCAAGCATTGCATCTACTTCACTTTGATTTAATTCCCAGAATGGTTTCATCACTGGTTCACCGTTTCTTGTAGCTTGACCAGTACCATCTAATGTACAAGAACCAGAGTTGATTAAGTGTAAGAATCCATTTTCAGCATGGCCTTCAAGTTTATGACCTGTTACACGTTCAACAGCTTCTGGACTCCAGTAAGTACGAACATCCGCAAAGATTTGTGGAGTGTTTGTTAATAAGTAGTTGAATAGCATTGATACACCGTTTAACGCATCATTTTCAGTTGCGAAGATGTATGGTCTGCGAATTCCGTTCCAGTCAAATTGAGTGTTTAGGAATGTTTCCATGAAGTCTCCGTTAGGGAAGTGGTCTGTCCATTGACGTTGACCTTGGAATCCACCAACAAGAGCATAATGACCAACTGCTTCTTCTTCGAAGCCTAGTTCAGCAAGTCTTGGGTTACCAATCATTAAGTCACGTCCAATCATGAACATCTTAATCACGAATTCCCATTGTTTATCTTTTTCTTCACGGCTTAACACTAGGTCTTCACGGTTGCGATCGAATCCTTCTTTAACGTTTTCTTTCACCCATTTAAGTGCACGTTCGAATTCTTCATGATCGTAAATGCCGCGGTCAATACGACGAGTGAATTCAGTCATATCTACTGATTCGTTACGCATTCCTAAGTATTCTTGGAAGAAGTTTGGATCTACGATGGAACCACCGATACCCATTGATACACTACCCATTGATAAGTAAGCTGTATCTCTCATTAATCCTGTAGCTAGAGCTGCTCTAGCATAACGTAAGATTTTTTCTTTAACGTCTTCAGGAATTTCTGTATCAGATGCTTCTTTAACATCTTTACCGTAAATCCCGAAAGCTGGAATTCCTTTTTGAGCGTGAGAAGCAAGAACCGCTGCTAAATATACAGCCCCTGGTCTTTCTGTTCCATTGAACCCCCAAATAGCATGAGGAATATCAGGAGACATATCCATTGTTTCACTACCGTAGCACCAGCAAGGTGTTACTGTGATGGTTGCACACACGTTTGATTTTTTGAATAGTTCGTGAGATGCTGCTGCTTCTGGTACACGACCAATTGTTGAAGGTGAGATTACACACTCAACTGGTTGTCCATCAGGGTATTTCAATGTAGACTCGATTAAAGCAGCGACACTCTTCGCCATATTCATTGTTTGAACTTCTAACGATTCGCGAACTCCTTGGCGACGACCGTCAATAGTTGGGCGAATCCCAATACGTGGATGTTGAATCATTTTTGTTCCTCCTATTCTTCTACACTTCACGAACAGTTCCGTCAGGATTATATTTCTTATATCCTGGGTGACGTCCTGTTACTTTGTAGTTTTCGCGCATCTTGAACATTTGCTCTAATTTTTCTCTTGAGATTTCTTTTTCTTCAATGCCTTTTGTTAGTAATAACATTCTTGCGTGGAAAGTTGATTTAGCCACAAGTTCTAATGTTTCCATTCTGTAGTATGCTGTAATTACATCACTACCCACTGTTAAAGCACCATGGTTTTCAAGTAACATCACGTCGTGTTCTTGTAAGTATGGTGTAATCGCATCTGGAACTTCCATTGTTGAAGGAACCCCGAATGGTGTAATTGGAATTGAACCGATAACAATTGCACTTTCAATTAGTGAATAAGTATCTAATGGAATATGCGCTAATGTAAATCCGGTTGCAATTGGCGGATGTGCGTGAACAACAGATTTCACATCGTCGCGTTCTTCATAGCAACGAATATGCATTTTAATTTCGCTTGAAGGACGATAGCCTTCGTTGGCTTCAATTACTTCCCCTTTCATATTTAATTTAACGAGTTTTTCAGGAGTGATAAAACTCTTACTGATACCTGTTGGTGTTGCGATGATGGTATCCTCATCAATACGAACTGAGACATTTCCGTCATTTGCAGCTACCCATCCTAGTTGCCACATTTTATGACACACATCACAAATTTGTTCGCGTACTACTTGTTCATCAAAATTCATAGTATCATCCCTTTCTGATTAATATATTAGCAACATAAGAAAGCGGATACAATACGTGGATGAACTATTGAACATCCTTCAAGTATTGTGCTATAATTTGTTCATAAATGTTCAAAAACGTTCAACTAGGGGGTTTTATTATGGTATCTTTCGAGCGAATGTCCCGTATTATGGATATTCTCACGAAAAGGAAAATCATCTCAACCTTCCAATTGGAAGCGTTGATGTATTGCTCCACCTCTACATTGAGGCGTGACCTGATTAAATTGGAAAAAGAAGGTAAAATCATACGTTCTCATGGCGAAGTTCGACTTGTTACTACAAACAATATTGAATACGCTTACGATAGCAGAACTCATGAAGAAACTCAGGAAAAACAACAAATTGCCGAAACGGCCTCCACTTTTTTAACAGATAACCAATCGATTTTTATCGATAGTTCATCCACGTGCGCCACACTCGCTCCTCACTTAGGAACTCTTCAAAATTTACGTGTCATTACAAACGGGATTGAAATTGCGCGTAAGTTGAACAATTATGAAAATATAACCTTGTTCTTTTGCGGGGGACATATCGGCTATGGAACAAACTCGGCTTTGGGAGATTTTGCGACGGGTTTTATCAATAATTTCCATGCAGATATTTGCTTTATGAGCTGTCGAGGGCTTGATCGTTTCGCTGCTTATGAGGCTAATCATAGTCAAGCACTTTTTAAACAACAGATGATTGCAAATTCTGACGTTGCTGTACTACTTGCTGACCACTCAAAATTCAATACGAGTCATTACTTCAAGTTATCTAATTACAATGCCATTGACTATATTGTAACCAATCAAGCTCCTGTCGAATCCTTTCAAGATACGGTAGGTGCTCAATGTGAAATTCTTTGGTAAAATTAGACAACAAAGAAAAATACATGAATTTATTTGAACATTTTGAAAGAGAATTATCTTTATCTCAAGTTAATATATATATTTATCACTTAAAATAGAAAAACGCGCTACGATTGTAGCGCGTTTTTTTACTATGATTATGCTTTTAATTCTTCTGTTAAGCTTTCTAATTGGTCTACTAAATGTCCAACGTAAGCAATTGCCTGTTTCAATGGTTCATCTGTTGAAACATCGCAACCAGCATGAATCGCTAAGTTTTTGGCAGACATGCTTCCACCTTTGGATAATGTATCTAACCATACTTTAGCATGTTCAGGGTTCTCTTCGATTTGGTTGGCAATTGCAGTACCGATTGTGAGACCTGCTGAATACGTATATGGATATAATCCCATGTAGTAGTGAGGTTGACGCATCCATGTTAGCTCTGCCCCATCGTTTACAACAAGGCTATCTCCAAAGAATTCTTGCATCACTTCTTTTTTCACGTTTGACAATACATCCGCATTCAACATTTCGTTATTATCAATCATCTTATAAATACGATCTTGGTACACAGCTTCCATATAGTGCGTTACCATGTTGTGGAAGTACGTGCGGCTAATCATATTGCTGATGACCCAACGTTTAAATCTAGCGTCTGTACTTGTTTTAAGTAAGTAATTTGAAACAATAACTTCATTACATGTTGAAGGAGCTTCAACGAAGTATAATGAACATTCATTGTTTAAAATAGATTGATGTTTTCCTGTTGACATGAAGTGGTATGCATGTCCTAATTCGTGCGCTAACACGAATACTTCGTTCATTTTACCAGTCCATGATAATAGAATAAATCCAGCAACGTTTGGAACAGTTGCACAGAAACCACCCGTGCTCTTACCGATGTTTTGCGGGAAGTCTGTCCAGCGTTTGTCATAACTTTCGTCAATCATCGCTTTATAGTCTTCGCCAAGAATGCCTAAAGCTTTCTTCAAGTACTCGCGAGATTCTTCAATCGTCATATCCACTTCGAATTCTGGATCCAAGTTGATTTTTGCATCCATAAATTGCATATCAGAAATGCCATGCTCTTTTGCTAATAATTTAATATAGCGTTGCATATGAGGCGCTAGGTCTGTCATCAACATACGAATTTGACGGTCATATAATTCACGGTCTCCATCTTGTTCGTCTAATAAGTAGTCAATGACACTGTCATACCCACGCATGGTTGCCATCATTTTTTCTTTCTTCAATTTAGAAATGTATTCATTAGCAACGGTATTTTTATAGGCATTCAATGTTTTGTAGAAGCTCTTCGCCGCAGCACGACGAACTTCTTTGTCCGCGTCCATTTCATGTAAGTTTTCGTATAATACGAAGCTATTTTCAAGTGTCTTTCCATTTGCTTCAAATGACTCGAATTGCATATCTTCGTGTTTTGTTACTTCATATAATTGATAGAAACTTGGTAAGCTGCTTAAGTTTGATAGCACTTGTTCTGCATCTTTAGAAAGCGTATGTTTCTTTTGACGAATCACTTTCTCTACAAAGTATGCTAAATCTGATCTCTTCTGGGTTACGAACTTGTTTAAGAAGTCTTCGTCTAATGAAATGAGTTCTGTCATTACAAAGCTCATGTTTTCCGCATAGGAAACGCTGACTGCTTCAAATGCTGTCGCATTTTCAACCACTTTCGGATTCAAGCGGTCTACGGTCATTGGTAATTCCGCATAATGAGAAGCACGGTATACTGCTAATTCAATCGCTTCATATTGGCGAATCGCTTCATCTAATACTTCTAAATCCCCTAATTTGTTTTCATATTTTTCTTTGAAATCTTTCATTTCTTTCTTTAGTTTGTCCAACTCTGCGTAAAACGCTTCGTCGTTTGGATAAAGTAAAGTCATGTCCCATGTAATAGAAGGATCTACTTCACTTCTTGGTACTAATTTAATTTCAGCCATAATCGTCACTCCTTTTCAGATAAATCCAATTATACACAATCTTCCTATCGTTTGCTATACTAGGACTATTAGAAAATCGAAAGTAGGTGAGTCTTTGTATATTCAAAACGAACTTTCTAATAGCGCTCTTTTACTGTCTATTCCTCATAGTGGGCTCCATATTCCAGATGAAATAGAAATTCTTTGTAATCCACTTGCCAAACGAAATCATACAGATTGGTTCCTTCCTGAATTAGCCGATGCTAATTCTTATACAATCATCCAAGCTACTGTGTCCAGATACATTGTTGATGTGAATCGATTTAAGCCGACACAGAAACACTCCATTCAACCGATTATTCCTCGAACCGATGAAGAAGGGACACCTCTATTTAAAAACTTCCCTTCAAAACAAAAACAAAGACAGTGGATTCAAAATTATTACGAGCCTTACTATCGTAAAATTGAAGAGATATTAACTCAAAAATTAAGCATTCACCAACAGGTTTTTCTTTTAGATTTACACAGTTATGACGACTCCTTTTTTCCTTCTCATGAAATGATACTCGGGAGCCGGAAACAGACTTCTATCAGTAAGAATTCTCTTAAAAGAATCGAAGATCTATTTCAAGAACAAGACCTACCTACTCGTTTAGATATTCCTTTTTCAGGAGGAAGTATTGTTGCCACATTTGGAAAGCAAGAACGCGTTGAAGCTCTACAAATAGAAATTCCTTACTCTTTCTATTTAAAGGAAGGCAAACCAGATAAAATAAAGTTTTATCAATTACAGGAAAAACTACATCATATTTTTGATCAACTCAATAACGAAAACACCTAGATACTTTCATACGATCGCATCTAGGTGTTTATTCTAATTTGTGTTTTCCTGTAATTTTTTTATTTGCTCTTCGAGGAGTTGAATCTTCTCCGCTTGAGAATTAATTTGTTCTTGCATTTTCGTCATTTGATCTTGATAGTTCTCTAATGGAGTTGATGTTGTTTTCGAGAAACTTCGGAAGATAAATACTGATAAAAATAATATTACAAGCGTTAGAATAATAAATACCCAACCTTGGTTTCTTCTGACATATTGGTTAAATGTTCTTTGAAAATTTTTCCCTGAGTTACTCATTCATCTTCACCTCTTGACTTTTCAACAGTATACCATTTATTTTGAAATATCTCTAGATGGCACTTGCAATTTTAGTCATTTGTTCGGTCATTGCACCCACTATACCTTCATCACACACAACAATTAAGATGTCACCAGACAGAAGAATCGTATCTCCTTTTGCCACTATTTCTTTAGCACCACGTCTTATGGTTGCAATAATAATCTCTTTTGGCCACTCCACTTCTCGGATTTCTTTTTCTACCAGAGGGCTATCCACCATAATTGGAATTTCAAAAGTCGTTCGTTCTCCTTTGGTAGTTGTAGAATGTTCTTTATCTAAACGTTCTGCCAACACTTCATAAATTGGATCCATTTTCAAGAAGTCAGCCACAATATACGCCACTAAAGTACAAATTCCAAGCGGCATTAATTGGTTCAATCCTCCCACCATTTCTGTTACAAGCAGTAAAGCTGTTAGAGGTGCTTTCCCAATCGCCGCAAAATACCCTGCCATCGCAAAGAACACAAAGCTAACGCGTACACTTGGGTCTACCCCTAAAAATTCAATGAGGAATTCAGCATATGCCAATCCAAGAAGAGCTCCGAGTGAAAGAATCGGTAAAAAAATCCCCCCAGGAAGTCCTGTTCCGTATGAAATCATTGAGTAGACAAAACGAATCACAAATAGCCCCACTAAAAATTGAACAGTATGATTTTCTTTAACGAGTGCTAATACTAACTCACCACCACCGCCTAAAACATGAGGATTCCACATGCCAAGAGGAATAATCAACATAAAGGCAATGAGACAGTAATTATATGGTACCACTTTTGGAAAAAGTGTCTTGTAAATCTTTGGCAAAGCTAACGTGAGACGATGGTACGCTAATCCAAAAATTGCAAGGACAATGCCAAGAAGGACAACATACCCATAATATTCCATCGGAAAACGTTGGTCATTCCCAAGGTTAAGAGATGGATGTGTCCCAAAGACATTTAATGAAATAAAGTTAGCCACGATTGCTGCTGTTAGAGTTGTCACGGCTACAAGTGGACTGAAGGTATGATGAACTTCTTCTAATACAAACATAAGTCCAGCAATCGGAGCATTAAACGCTGCAGCAAGGCCGGCACCAGCTCCACTGGAAATAAACACATTCTTCTGTACCCGATTTGCCTTAAATGTCTCTGCTACTCCTTGACCAACCGATGCTCCTAATTGAATCGAAGGCCCTTCACGTCCAAGCAAGAGTCCTGACCCAATCGAAATCGCTCCACCTACAAATTTCTTCCAGCAGACAGACCACCAATTCATATCCATCTTTCCTTGAAGTTGTAATTCTACTTGTGGAATCCCACTCCCTTTAATATCAGGATCACTCTTTACAATCTGCCCTAAAATAATCCCCATTGCAAGGCTAAACAGAATCCATACAGGAATCCATTGCGGTTGTTCTCTCAAAAATAAATAGACGTTTACTACTTGTTCTAAAATAAAACCAATCATATATCTAAATAAACTAACCGCACTACCTGCTAGTACACCGATTAATGCGCCAATAGTAATATACCCTGATTTGCGGTATCTCCTAGGGTTCAAATGACTCCAAAACTCCACTTGCACTCATCCTTTACAATTTATTCTCTTTCATTATATCAAAGTCCGTCCATAAAAAAAGGAAGAAATGAAAATTCTTTCACTTCTTCCTTTTTTTATTCACCTTGTAAGTCCGCTTCATCAAGAGCATTCATTAAACGGAATAGTTCTTCCTCTGTTAATGCTGCTTTTTCCTCTTTAACAAAATCGCGTACGATTTCTCCACGATGCATGACAATAAGTCTGTTTCCAAAATGAATCGCGTCAGATAGATTGTGTGTAATCATAAGAGCGGTTAAGTTTTTTTCTTCGATGGTTTCTTGTGTTTTCTGCATAATCTTGCGCTGTGTTTTCGGGTCAAGCGCCGCTGTATGTTCGTCTAATAGTAATAGTTTTGGAGCGTTCATCGTTGCCATGAGGAGTGAGATGGCTTGACGCTGCCCTCCTGATAAGAGTCCGATTTCCGTATGAAGACGATCTTCTAATCCAAGTCCTAGAGGGGCTAGTAAGGCTTCGAATTGTTGCAACTCTTCTTTAGAAGACATTTTAAAGATGCTACGTTTTTGACCTCGGCGGTTTGCTAAGGCTAAGTTTTCAGCCACTGTCATCCGAGGAGCTGTTCCTTGCATTGGGTCTTGGAAGACACGGCTAATGTAGGCTGCGCGTTCAAAATCCGCAGTACGCTCAATTTGATGACCTCCAAATGAAATCGTTCCTTCGTCTAAAGAAAAATTACCAGCAATCGCGTTTAGGAAAGTCGATTTCCCGGCACCATTTCCTCCAACAATCGTGATGAAGTCTCCTTCTTGAATCGATAAGCTGACGAGTTTTAATGCCTTATGCTCACGAGATGTTCCAGGGAAAAATGTTTTTGATAAATGCTGAATTTCGATACTCATTTAATTTTCCCCCTTTCTATGACGTGTGCTCTTTTCCTGAATCCAACTTTTCATTTGCGGCACTGTTAAACAGAATGCAATGAGTGCTGCTGAGATGAGTTTAAAGTCGTTTGCTTGGAAGACATTGAGTAATAATACAAGCATTAATAGTAAACGGTAAATAATCGATCCGTATAGAATGCAGACAAGACGTCCAACGAATGATTCGTCGGCGAAAATGACTTCACCGATAATAATTGCAGCTAATGCAATAACAATGGTTCCAAGACCTGAGTTCACGTCTGCATATCCATTATTTTGTGCTAAAATCGCACCCGCTAAAGCAATCAGAGCGTTTGATAACATCAAACCAAATACTGTCATCTTACGCGTGTTAATTCCAAGTGCACATGCCATCTTTTCGTTGTCCCCTGTTGCAATGAGCGCTTGTCCAAATTCTGTTTTGAAGAAGCAGTACATCAAGAAGATTAAAAATCCAATAATGATAAGCCCCATAATGATGATGTCAAAATACTTTGGTAAGCCTAGTTTTGAAAGTGCACTAAAAATGGTATCTTGCCCAAGTAGTGTAATATTCGCTTTTCCCATCACTCGTAAGTTAATCGATAGGAGAGACGTCATTGTTAAAATCCCTGCTAATAAACTTGGGATTTTACAAACCGTCATAAGGAACGCCGTCACACCACCAGCAAGCGCTCCAGCAATCATGGCTACAAGCGTTGCTAAAAACGGGTTCACCCCTTGTTGAATCAAAATCACACAAGTGGCAGCACCAAGAGGAAAGCTCCCCTCAGTCGTCATATCTGCAATATTTAAAATTCGAAAACTAATGAATAATCCTAGAGATAATACACCCCATAATATCCCTTGAGAAATCGAAGAAATTACTAAATCCATTTCGAAAAAAATCCTCCTCTGAAACGATCAATATGACTTTTACATCATATTGTGTATGAATCTCCACCTCATATAGTCGTTATCATATCAACGTTTCTAAACTATCTTATTTATTTGTTGGTGTTACTTTTTGTGCATCTTTTAAGATACTGTCTGGAATTGTAATGCCTAATTTTTTCGCTTTTTCTTCGTTGACATAGACAACACCTTTGTTTGCTAATGTGATTGGTGTATCGGCTGGTTTTGCACCTTTTAAGACTTTTACCACTACTTTAGCTGTTTCTACACCGATTTGGTATTGGTCAACCCCTACTCCTAATACTCCACCGTCAGCAACCATTGTATCCGCTGATGGGAATACTGGAATTTTAACTGCATCTGTTACTTGAACCACTGTTGCCATTGCACTTGCAATTGTGTTATCGATTGGAACAAAGATAGCATCTACTTGGCTTGCTAAACTTTCAGTTACTTGTTGAATATCATTTGTATTCGCAATCGTTGACACTTTAACTTCTAGT
Source organism: uncultured Granulicatella sp. (assembly GCF_938030755.1). GTDB lineage: Bacteria > Bacillota > Bacilli > Lactobacillales > Aerococcaceae > Granulicatella. The sequence continues at coordinate 30,772 of NZ_CALHIF010000017.1, forward strand.
CCTAATTCTTTCGCTGCTTTTTGAGCTTCTTCGGCTTGTTTCACGGAGTTATCTTCACTTGAAGTGTATAGGATTCCCACTTTCTTCATGTTAGGAAGAACTTGTTTCATGATTTCTAATTGTTGTTTGATGGGTGTACGGTCACTCACCCCTGTGATATTGTTTCCTGGTTTTGATTCGCTTGCGATTAGGCCTGCTTCAACTGGATAAGTAATCCCACCCATGATAATTGGTGTTTCTTTTGTATTGTTCGCTAACGCTAATGTTGCAGGAGTTGTAATCCCTACTAAGATGTTGTTTCCGCCTGAAACTAATTTTTCAGACATGCTTGCTAAGTTACTTTGATCTCCTTGTGCGTTCTGAAGGTCGATTTCTAAGTTTTTACCAACTTCGTATCCTTCATTTTTTAATTCGTCTTGTAAACCTTTATAAATGGCATCTAACGCTGGGTGGCTAAGTAATTGTAATACCCCAACTTTAACATTTTCTGTTTGTGTGGATGCTGTGTTAGTTGTATTTGTTTCTTTATTTTTGTCTCCTGATTGATTGAAGAATAGTGCTCCTATCACTACTAATACTAATAATACTCCAAATAAATAAATGCCTTTGTTCTTTTTCATGTTGAATTCCTCCAAAATTGAATATGATATTGCAAACTCTATTAAAAAAAGAGACTACGTATTTCACTACGAGTCTCTCATACAAATAGAAAGACCACGTCAGCTCTAGTCTATAGATCTACGTGGTCGAGTTTGCTTTAAAAGATAAATTCCACATAGATACAAGTTCACGTCAATGAAGGTTGTATCTACATGTACAAATGTACGTTAAGAACAACCTGTATCTAGTGGCTTTGCCAACGCGTATTTAATTTTAATACGATACAAATGTTTGCCATGTTCTTAACTCCTTTTCTAGTGATGTGTTCATTATGAACGCAAATGTCCTCGGTGTCAACTATTTTTTCAAAAAGATGATTTTTTATTTTTATCTATTTCTATAAACACATTGTTATTTCTTAAACAATTCTTTATTTTTTATTGAGGTTTTCTTAAATCTGTGCTATTATATCAAAGGAAATTAATAAAATATTTTTTCACAAAGGAGAATAAAAATGAGAAAAGGAATTATAGCTAGTTTAGCTTTATCTTCCGTACTATTACTAGCAGCATGCGGAAATAATAGTTCACAATCTTCGTCTTCAGCTAAAGAAACAACTACTACAACTGCTGAAGCTGTTGCAAGTGCTTCTGCTCAAAAATATGCAGACCCTTCAACATTAAAAGAAAGCTACGATGTTATCATCGTTGGTTCAGGGGGTGCTGGTCTTTCAGCTGCCATCCAAGCTAAAGAAGCTGGTTTAAATCCAGTCATCTTGGAAAAAATGCCAACTGCGGGAGGAAATACTACAAAATCTTCAGCTGGTATGAATGCTTCTCAAACAAAATTCCAAGAAAAAGAAGGAATTCAAGATTCTAACGATAAATTCTATGAAGAATCACTAAAAGGTGGACATGGAACTAACAATCCTGAACTACTTCGTTACTTAGTAGATAATTCAGCAAGCGCCATTGATTGGTTAGATTCAATGGGAATTACACTAAGTAATTTAACAACTACTGGTGGAATGAGTCAAAAACGTACTCACCGCCCTGCCGATGGTTCAGCTGTTGGTGAATATTTAGTAAATGGATTATTACGTAATGTTTCTGAAAGAGAAATTCCATTATTCGTCAATGCAGTAGTGACAAAAGTGAATGAAAAAGACGGTAAAGTAACTGGAGTAAATGTAACCATTGACGGTAAAGAAAAAACAATCTCTGCAAAAGCGGTTGTTCTAACGACTGGTGGATTTGGTGCAAACATGGAAATGGTTACTGAATACAAACCAGAATTAAAAGGTTTTGTAACAACAAACCAAAAAGGATCTACCGGTGACGGAATTGTTTTAGCAAAAGAATTAGGCGCTGCTACTGTAGATATGAAAGATATTCAAATTCACCCAACAGTAGAACAATCCACTTCAACATTGATTTCTGAATCTGTTCGTGGTGAAGGTGCTATTCTTGTGAACCAAGAAGGGAAACGTTTCTACAATGAAATGGAGACTCGTGATAAAGTATCACAACAAATCATTGGATTAAAAGAAAAATATGCTTACTTAATCTTCGACTCAGCTTTAACTGAACGTGCAAAAGCTGTTAAGTTCTACGAAAAACGTGGACTAGTGAAAAAAGCTGACACGATTGAAGCCCTAGCAAAAGAAATTAATGTTCCTGCTGATGCTTTAAAAGCAACATTAGAGACTTGGAATAAAGCTGTTGCTGATAAAAACGACTCTGAATTTGGCCGTAAAACTGCAATGGATCATGACTTATCTAAAGGTCCTTACTACGCAATCCAAATCGCTCCTGGTATCCACCATACAATGGGAGGATTGAAGATTAATACAAAAGCTCAAGTTCTTAAAGAAGACGGTTCTGTGATTCAAGGTCTCTATGCGGCTGGTGAAGTAACAGGTGGCGTTCACGGTGAAAACCGTATCGGTGGTAACGCTGTTGCAGATATCATCATCTTTGGTCGTCAGGCAGGTGCCCAATCTGCTGCTTATGCAAAAGAAAACTAATTAATTTCCAAATATACAAAAACGAAAAACTCTGAAGCTGTGCTTCAGAGTTTTTTTATGAAATAAGTTATAAAAGACTAATCCTCATCTTTAATATCAATATCTTCTGGAATAGGTTCATCCAAGTATTTTTGATATTCTTCCAAAAGTCTCTCACGTTGTTTTAAGAAGAAATCGAACTGAGAGGAGTTTAAAAGTACCTCTCCTTCCACTTCTACCGTCTTCACTTGCTTTGTTTGGATTAAATGCATGAGATATCCTAAATCGATTTCCAAATTCTCTGCGGTTTGTTGCATAGTATAATACATCCTTTTCCTCCAATAAAAAAACTACCCTAAACGAATGATCTAAGGTAGTCTGCATTTTCAATTATGCTAAAGCTTCAACGAGGCTTTGTGCGAAAGCTTGGATATGTTCGATATCTTCTGCTTCTGCGTTTAAGTCTACTAAGACATTTTCAGCACCCTTTTTGGCACCTGTTTTTGCAAATTGAGCATCAAAATCTAATACTGATTGGCAGAACTTATCGTAGAAAGTATCCCCTGAGCCAAGCGCTCCGTATACTTTCCCTGTTAAATCTTCTTCCTCTAATTCTTCATAGAAGTCAACGATTTCATCAGGTAAGTCGCCATCTGTTCCGTAAGTATATGTTGCGACAACATTAATATCATAATTATGGAATTCGCTTGCTTGTGCTGAAGTACATTCTTTCACATCTACTTCTACTCCACGTTCTTCTAATGCTTCCGCTAAAATATCTGCAATCTCTTCTGTATTACCTGTTAAACTTGCATATACAATCAATGCTGTTGCCATGATACCACTCTCTTTCTCATTCAATACAACGATTATAACAAATCCACTACCCCTCGTCTATTCTTTCTGACTAAACTCCTACAGGAACTCCCTCACCTATGCTTACTATTCTCCCAAAGCAACAAAAGATATTAAAAAAGGCGGGAAGCACACATAAACTCTCTGCACAGCTCCATTTTTCTGAGGTAAATCTGGTTTAAATCAATTCTTGGACCTTACGGATTTTATCATCACCATAATAGGGAATGATATTCAATGGGAATTAGTGGGAGTGAAAGCTTGCTTCCTACTCCCACTTTGAGGCTTGAAAGGTGCAAGACCCAGGCTTGCACCGGTATCCTATTATGGTAATGATAAAAAGTATCCGTAAGGATACCCAAGAATTGATTTACAAAATTATTCACCGAAAATTTTTTGAGGCTTTTTAGGTATACTTTATCAATTGCGCCCCATTTTAAAAAGCTTTAGTATAGTAAAGAAATTAATTTTTAGGAGATGACAATTTTGCCATTATCAGCAACGGATCGCCTCAAACAAGCCAAACGTGGAGCCCTTTTAAGTATCGGTACATATATCTTTTTATCCGCAGCAAAACTGTTCGTTGGAAAACTCTTCAACTCCGAAGCTCTGTTCGCCGATGGTTGGAACAACTTTACAGACGTGATCTCATCAGTACTTGTATTCGTTGGGTTACGCTTATCTCAAAAACCAAGCGATGAAAACCATCTATACGGCCACTGGAAATTCGAAACGATTGCCAGCCTTGCGACTTCATTTATCATGTTCTTTATTGGGATTGAAGTCGTCAGAAATGCCTTTCAAGCATTCCTTACCCCAGTAACGGAGGCTCCTTCGCTCATTTCTTCCATCGTTGGATTCTTCTCAGGCATTGTGATGATTGGTGTATACTTCTACAACAAGAATCTTGCTGCGCGCATTCAGTCGCTAGGACTTAAAGCAACCGCTAAAGATAACTTAAGCGATGCGATGACTAGTTTCTTGACGGCCTTAGCGGTGTTATTTGCTTCTCTTGGCTTACACTGGCTCGATAATATCATGGCTTTCGTCGTCGGTCTTCTCATTGTCCGCACTGCTTACGAAGTATTTACTGAAAGTGCCTTCCAATTAACAGATGGCTTCGACCAAACTGAACTAGATAAATATATTCCAGTTATCCTACGTCATCCCGAAGTGAAAGATATTCGTGAAATCAAAGCCCGTCGTTATGGGTCAAATACTTATATCGACTTAACGGTGTGTATGGACGAAGACTTAACTGTTTTCAAAAGTCATCAAATAACGGAATTTATTGAAAAAGAGCTTTACGATGAATTTGCTATATCATTTATCGATATTCACGTTGAACCTTATCCTTATGACTAAAAAATCCCAATCTCTTTTTGAAGAGATTGGGATTTTTTACTATTGAATCGTATTAAAGTTTAAGTTGAACGCCTGTTTTACAGAATCACTTACTTCGCTAACAGGAGTTTTGGAAACGTATTTCCCTTTAAAACAATAACGTTTTGTTGCATTGTAATCATCACACGTAATTAAAGTAATTTCTGTAACACCAGGTTGATCATTAATGACTTCCACTCGTGTTGGTTCGATTAATTCTACGGACGTTGTTTCATATTCATACACATACTCTAAATCTGTTGTATAAATCTTATCTCCGACCTTCAAATTGACAAGTGGAGAGAATAATAAAGTCATATCTCCGAAATAATTATGGCTGGCCAATGCGTAATTCCCTTGCCCCATTTTCTGTGTTGGTTTCATTGTTCCCGCACCTGAGAGAAGGACTTCATTCGCCAATCCTTTATAAATGGGTAAATTCAACTTCACACTTGGAACTGCGATTTGTCCCAGTGTTAAGAATGTCCCCTTTTTCATATTGGCTTTTAAGACTTGATTTAAATCAATCGGTTCTACTTTAGAAAAGTCAAATTCCGCTTCTTGCAATTCATTGGCTTTAACCGCTGACAATGTTAACGAAGAATTAATTCGAGACTGTTCTGCTTGTAGTCTAGATAATAAGAATGTACGAATCGGATCCGCAGCTAACAAGATGGCAGCAATCACAAATAAAATTGACGCCAAAAAAATTCTCCAGCTGAATTTTTTCTTTGGCTTATGATTCTTCTGTTGGTTTCGACTATTTCTTCTTCCTTCTATTTTTTCCATACATCAATCCTCTTTCTCTTTTATGCTCACAAGAATCCAATATCCCTTATCTAAAGCAATGCGCTCTACATTGCCAAAGACTTCTTGCATTTTCTTTTGCGCACTTGGAGCACCTTGTTTCTTCTGAATTACGATGACAAGTTGCCCACCATTCTCTAAATGGTCATAAGCCTCTTCTAAAATACGATGAACCACTTCTTTTCCTGCACGAATCGGCGGGTTACTAATAATGACAGAATAGTCATTCGCATTTACTTCATCATAAATATAACTTTCGTGAATCGATACATTTTCAATCCCATTCGTCTTAGCATTTCGGTAGGCTAATTCTAACGCACGTTCATTGACGTCTACCATCTCAACATGCATCTTCGGATAGGCCTTTGCAAAAGACAAACCCATCGGACCATAACCACAACCAACATCTAACAGTTTTCCTTCCTGAAAAGAAGAAGGAACTTCATAAGACTCAATCAGTAACTGGCTTCCAAAATCAATCGTATTTTTTGAAAACACTCCATTGTCACTAACAAACTGAAAAGAAAATCCTTTTAAAACATAACTAAACTGTTTCTCTTGACTCTTACTATTTGGTTGATGTGTATAATAGTGATTTTGATTCATGAGTATCTCCTTTCTTTGTATCTTTCTTCATACTAGCATAAATCACCTTTTTTCCAAAACAAAAAACCCGCTGTTTGGGAACAGCGGGAAAAGGTTAGGAGGGTTTACTAATAAAAAAATGTTGGGAGTTCATTTTTTTATTTGGGAGAAGTAAACCTTAGGTGTTTTATTGGGTATGAATAGATTATAGAGGTTAGTTTTGATTTTTTTGTGAATTTTACTTTGAATTTTTTTAAAATGAAACTTTTTTTATATTTTGATATCGTCGTAGTCAGTACATTTTTTGAATAATTCTACTACGTACGAACAAATTGGGCGAACTTTTAAGTTTTCCTCTCTTGCATACACCGCTAATCGTTCTACTAATTGACGTGCTACTCCTTGTCCACGAAGACTAGGATCTACAAAAGTGTGATCCGCAGCAATCACTCCCTCTTCTTCTGGAGTATACGTGATTTCAGCATCCACTTCCCCTGCAGCATTATAATGTCTAAACGCTTGATTTTCTTGAACAAATTCCATTAATGAGTCCCCCTTAATAGTTCTATCTTTAGTATACGACTCAATGAGATAGAAATCGAAGAATGTGATTCAAAAATGGTATCATTTGTTAACCATATACCCTATAATTATCTAAGGTCATAAACTTCTGCAGTTTTAGCAGTTGCTGCTGTTTCGGATTCAGCCAATCGTCGCAACTCAAGCAGACGATTCTATAAGAACTCGTCATACAATTTAATTATTTTCCTGCCTATTTGACACGGTGCAGTTCAAAGTGAATTTCAGGATTTATATATTGGATTAATTTTAACTTCAATAATTTATTGTTTTGGCAGTATTACTTGAAACGTACTCCCTTTTCCAATCTCGCTTTCAACTGATATACTTCCACCCAGTTGATCTACAATTGTTTTTACAATCGCTAATCCTAAGCCATTTCCTTCTTGCACATGAGAATGTTCCACTTGATAAAATTGTTCAAAAATATGTCGTTGATCTTCCTCGCTCATTCCGATTCCATTATCTGCAATCGTGACTCTAGCAGTATCATTCTCTTCTTGGATATCAATCGTTAAATGCACGCTATCCGCAGAATACTTCACCGCATTATCGAGCAGATTCGTCCACACTTGCATGCTTAAATCTGGATCCGTCACACAATGAACGGGCTGACTCGTAAACTGCAAGTCAATCTCTTTTTGCTTCCACTTTTCCGTAATCAAAATCACAGCATGCCGAATTTGTTCATCCAGTTGAAGTGGTTTTTTCTTTGGTTCAAAATCACGTTCCATCTTTGTCAATGTGACGATTCCATCACATAAACGACTTAGACGAAGGCTCTCTGAACGCAAAATACCTGTCAAATCTTTTCTAGTAGATTCATCAAGCTTTTCATCGGCTAATAAGTCACTCACTCCGACAAGAGAAGCGATTGGCGTTTTCAGTTCATGAGAAAGATTAGCAATAAAAGCTGATCGATGCTCGTCACTACGTTTCAAGTCTTCGGCCATCTGATTCACATGCTGAGAAAGCTGAGCCAATTCATTGTGATATTTAGCAGTGTCTTTAGGATAATGCTTAAGAGGAATCTTACGGCTAAAATCTCCTCTTGAAATGGCCTTAACAGATTCATTCAATTCTGAAATAGGTCTCGTTAAATGAACGGACCCATACCACATGGCAAGACTCCCTACGAGAATAATCACTAAACTAAACATAATTAACCACGTTTGGAAACTAACCTCCACCATAAACCAGTGTTTTAGCACAAAAACCGTTATTAAACCAATAACACTTGTGCTCACTAAAACACTACAAAACATGAAGACGAAATAGTTTCTGAGAGGGAATTGTATTTCCTTTTGCTTATCCATTTTTAATCGTCCCTTTATATCCTAATCCTCGTATCGTTACAATTTCAAAATCTTTATTCTCTTTAAATTTTTGTCGGATCCTTTTAATGCATGCATCTACTAATCTTTCATCAAAATCCTCTTCCATCCCCCAAATATCATCCAATAAATCTAAACGAGTAAATATTTTTTCAGGATTACTGAGTAATTTATAGAGTAAATAGAATTCTTTTCGAGGAATTTGATAAACTTCTTCACTCTCTAAATCCGTTAAAGTTAGTGCATTGTAATCAAGTCTTGTATGTTCAAAATGCAGTACTTTCTCTGTTTCTAATTGAGCCCTTCTAAGTAAGGCTTGTACTCGTAGAACAAGTTCAGCTAAACGAATCGGTTTCACCATGTAGTCATCGACCCCTAACTTAAAAGCTTCTTCAAGAGATTCTAACTGAGATTTTGCCGTAATCATTAAAATGGGCAAAGTATACTTCGTTTCTCGTAAAGCTTTTACAAGAGCGTATCCATCCATCACGGGCATCATAATGTCAGAAATTAATAAATCGACTTGATGCTTCTCCATCAGCGAGAGAGCTTCCTCTCCGTTTTCAGCAACGTAAATCGTGTAGTTTTCTTGTTTTAATTTAGTCGTAATCAATGTGCGAATCGCATGATCATCTTCAGCAACTAATATACTAAACATAGCTCCACCTTCTTTCTGGAACATTATAGCATAAATGCTTACAGACGAACTAACTTCCCTTTTTTCATCTCGTAAACCGTATCTACATACTCAAGCACAGAACGATCATGTGTGACCATGATGGCACTCTTGTGTTTCGATTTCACTTCCCGTTGAATTAATTGTGCAATTTCTTGTCCTCTCTCAGGATCAAGACTTGCGGTAGGTTCATCTGCTAAAATCAGTTGAGGGTTTCCAATAAATGCACGCGCAATCGCAGCACGCTGCTTTTGACCGCCTGACATTTGATTTGGATACTGACCGTAGCAATTTTCTATCCCTAACTCTGCCAATAATCCTTTGACTTCTTCTTTCCGTTTTGAAGCGTCTTTTTCCCCTTTTAATTTAGCGACCATTTCTAATTGATCCCCGATTTTCATGTATGGAAGTAATTGATGGTCTTGGAAAATAAACCCAAGTAACTCCAATCTCTTCTTCGTCCATTCACTTTGTTTTACATTCGTTAAGTTTTGTCCACCGATAATAATCTCACCGCTATCTGCAGATAAGAGTAATCCTGCAATCGATAAAAGCGTTGATTTTCCTGATCCAGAAGGACCTAGGATGGCCACAAATTCTTGTGGCTCAACGGTTAAATTCAAATCGCAAATAACATCTCTCATTTGATTGCCGTCTGCGTATGATTTTTTAATCTGTTGTAATCCAATCACTGACATCTTATTCACCATTTCCACCAATCACTTCGATTGGATCTACTTTCTTAATTTTTAATAGAGATAACGCGCCACAAATAATCGAGATGACGATAAAGCTTACAGAAATCACCGCATTATCTTCTGCTCGCATATAAAATGGCATGCTTACAGGTAAGAATGGCATTAACGCCATAGCAAGACCTAGTCCGATACTAATCCCAATAACGGAAAGAATCCCAACTTGCGATAATTGGATTCTTGTGATTTGCCCCATCGACATTCCGATGGCTTTTAACACACCAAATTGTTTTAATTTTTGTAAGGCTAAGATGTAGAAAAATACTCCTAGAATTGCGGCTGAGGCGATTAGTAATACCCACGTCATTGTTTTTAATATCATATTCGTCGCAGTGTATCCCGGAATTTTATTAATAATTTGTTGCTTATTCGATACCATCAACTGCTCTGACAAATCGTCGGCAGTCACTTCTTGGCTTGTGATGATGGCTTGTGGCTGCCAAGTATAGTTTGGATTCTTCTTCTGACGCATCTCTTCTAATGTCTTAGAACTAATGAAGGCTACTGTACTATGCCCATATTTTGCGTCTTTTGCAAAAGCAACGACTTTCAGTAAAATATCAGAAGTCTTATCTTTAATGGTATCCCCAATGTGAATTCCTTTTGCTTTATAGGATTCATCTAAAATCACTTCGTTTTCGGATAAGTCCGCCGCTGCATAACTATCTTCTGTCTTAATCGTTAAATGTTTGTAGGTATCCATCGCAAAGAATGTCACATCTTGCGAACCTTCCTCGTCCTCTTTCATAAACGTCGACCGTTGAATCACGAGTCCTGTTTGTTCTTCTAAATGGAGGTCTTCAATTTCTGTTAACTCTGAACTTGTAAGCATTGAGTAAGGAATGACTCCTTCTGAATCCTTCGAAAGAATATAATGAACGTCCCCAAACGTATCAATTTGTGCCATAATAATTCGCCCTAAGCCGTTCGTTAAACCGGACAGGAAAATAACCATAAACATCATGATAACAATAAGTATCTCAATTAATATAAATTTTCTCGGTTGGTATTTAATTTCATTCCATGCTATTTTCAATGTAATTTCTCCTCTTTATATAATCTTAGCTCTAATATACGTGAGTTTTATGACCTGAATATGACATTTTAATATAATGGATGAAATCGAAGAGCTTACTGGATACGGTTCCCCCTGGTTTGTGGTATATTAGAAATACGACTATTCAAGTTATTTGAAAGGAAAAAGAATGCTAAAGTTTTCACTGAAAAAGAAAGAACCTCCAGAACCAGCTCCTGGTTCAGGAAAACAAAAGAAATCAGAAAAACAGAGAACGAATCAAACGGTCGACCGTTACCATGGTCCGTTAATTACGAATGAAGTCAGTCTTGGGTAGATTAAATTCTTCCCTTGGCTTATGCTTCCATTTACTGCGTTTCTATATTTTGCTGCAGGTTACAATGATCCTGTTGGGATTATTAAGGCTTTATTCCTGAGTGCGACGGTGATCAATATCGTCAGTGCTCTCTTTGGGCTTTTTACACCTCTTGTCAATCGGTTTAAGTCTTTCACTTATATTCTAGTAGCCTTAGTGGTTTGGACCGTCATACTCACCTTTACCTTTATCTTCCTACTGATGGCTACTGATGATAAAACACCCTTCAGCGCGTTAAAGCTCTACGAGTCCAAGTTGACGCTATTTTATGTTATTCCATTGATTCTTCTATTTGTGGTGATGACTGGAATTTACGCATGGTATTACCTTCCTCAAAATCAAGGGAAAATATGGAAAATTAACCAATGGGAAACCTATGAGATTAATAGTAAGAAGAAAAAATTCCTATTCAATATTGTTAAAGTCTTGGGAATTATACTGTTCATCATCGCTATAATTACAGACTACATACAGATGATTTTCGGCTTTTTCTTTGGAACTTTAATGACCTTCGCTTTCCCAGCAGTATTAGTAGATGCCATTTACGCTGCAATCTATATCAAAGAGCATCCTGATTACGAAGAGCTATGATAGCAACAAATTCATAAAAGAAATTATTGGAGGAATCGTTTTATGGAATTTACACACAAAATCCCCAGCGTAGAAGCTTATAATCAATTAAGAGTGAACGCTGGAATGAATAGCACTAAACCTCATTCTGAAGTTAAAAAGGCTCTTGAAGGAACTCTTTTTTTAGTTTCTGTTTATGAAGATGATGAACTCATTGGCTTAGGAAGAATTGTTGGAGATGGCGGGGTCACTTTTGTCGTATCCGATATTATGGTAGACAAAAAGTTCCAAAGACGTGGAATTGCCAATAAAATCATGGAAATGATTGATCAGTGGTTTGACGAAAATACACATGAGAGTAGTTTTATCACTTTGCTAGCCAAAGTCCCTGCAGACAAGCTCTATCGTAAGCATCATTTTTGCTATCTTGACGAAAATCGAGTGGGAATGATTCGAGAAAAATAAAAGACTTATCATCTTTGGTATAGAATCGCTATCTTTAAACTCCATGAACCATTTAATTGCAACCTACAAGAAAGACCTTGTTTTTCAAAAGATTGATAAGGAAAAGAATGAAACAGAGATTAAAAACAAGTAATCAAATCACTGTTTGTTTATGAAATATAAAAAAGAGAACATTAAATGTTCTCTTTTTTTAAATTAAAAGTTACAAAGATGTTTTGCAAGATAAATTAACTTTTAGCTTTATTTGTCATCTTTATTAATCATATTTTTAACGCCTTCGATTGCTCCTTCGACCGCATCTTTTGCGTCTTCAGCTACTTCTTTAACTTTGGAAACTACTTTTTCAGCAACCCCTTCTTTTTCTGTTTTTTTATCACCAGTTAATTTTCCAAGCCCTTCTTTGACAGAACCTTTAGCTTGATTGAATTTTTCTTCTATAGACATAGTCTTTACCTCCATTATAAGTTTTAAGTGTTTCATGTATTTATAGAAAAGAAATACAATAAGAATCTCTTTTCGTAATTAAAGTATTAATAAATGCGATCTTTTTCTTTAGACATTGCTTCCTTGTAAATATCTGAGGCCACATACCGCTAACGTTATGAAAATCTAGTAAAACGGGAAGCAAAATTGTCAAGATTAAAATACTTAGTATAAGAAAAGTATTTTTTTTATTTTGAAATATTAAATCCTCACATCATTAAATTTTAAATTGTATTTTAAAAGTCAAAAGACAATTTATGCCTTTTTACCCAAAATAAATGATACAACAGCTACTACAATAACTGCACCAATGATAGAAGGAAGCAAGGCCATACCAGCCAAACTAGGACCCCAAGTTCCCAAAAGTGACTGACCGACAGCAGAACCAACTAAACCTGCAACAACGTTTGCAATAACACCCATTGAGCCGCCTTTTTTAGTGATTGATCCAGCAATAAGACCAATTACACCTCCGACAATAATAGACCAAAGCATATCGATTCTCCTTTCTAAATTTACTAAATCAAAATTCAAATCTTTTGATTAATGTGATTATATAATTTGCCAACTTGGAAACATAATAAATCAGCTTAATTTTCCCGCCGTTTTTATGTACTTTACATACAATAAAACGATAAAAGAAATTTTACGTCCTATGTTTAAGTACGCGCTTATTCATAGGGCTCTAGCTTTCGAGCCGACGTTTGGTTTAAAGTTGGACAAGATCGAGAAAAAATCAAAAGTCATCAATTGCT
>NZ_CALHIF010000018.1 GCF_938030755.1 uncultured Granulicatella sp.
AGTGTGACGGGGGTTCTCATCCTTGTATATTTGGCACCTTTACCAGCATTATGCGTTGCGATTCTTTTTTCTAAATCAACGGTATAACCGGTGTAAAAGGTTTGATCCTTGCAGAGTAGAACATACATATAGAATTGACTCATGCTTTGTCCCCCCAGAGGATACTTCTGATTTTTTCAGTATATTCTTGTTGCTCATTAAAAACTGTAATCGGTGGCAACACCTTGAGTCCTCCTGGAAGGCCGTCCTTCATTAATTCAATAAGGACAATATTGCTTTCCTTTCCTTCTTTCGGGTATACAAATTGAACACGTTTAGCTTCCAATCTGTGCTGTCTTGCTTCTGTTAAGATATCACTCAATCGATCCGGCCTATGAACAAGATAGGCTTTTCCTTTCATCTTCAAGAGCCCAGAAATAGTCGCAAGTAAATCTTCTAGAGGCAAGTGCACTTCATGACGAGCAATCGTATAGGCCTCCTTGAGATTAGTCTGATTGGTTTCTTTGACCTTGAAATAAGGCGGATTGCAAGTAATGAAGTCGACTGAATCTTTTGGGATGATGCCTTTTAAATGTCGAATGTCCTGATGAATAAAGGTAACGCGGTCTTCTAAACCGTTTAGTTGAGTGGTGCGCATCGCCATATCATAGAGTTGTTCTTGAATTTCGACAGCGGTAATGGGATTAGTGGTTTTATGACTGAGTAAAAAAGCCACTGCTCCATTACCTGAGCAAAGGTCCACGATGGTCGCTTTTCGACGCTCTGCGATAGTTGCAAAATCCGCTAGAAGGACTGCATCCAAAGAAAAAGAGAACACTTCACGACTTTGGATAATATCGATATTTTCTTTCTCGAGTCGATCAAGTCGTTCATGCGATTTTAATGTAACGGTCTTCTTTATCAAATTCCTTCCAACTCCTACTATAAACTGTATTCAAAGTGTATCAACAAAATAGCAGTAGCGCAAGATAAAGAAAGAGTGAAGGCTTATTTAGCATACAACTTTAGGTTTAGAGAAGTTTGGGATAAAAATCAACCTTAGGACCTATGTTTTTATTTTTAACTTCCTTTACACTAAGGATGTAATCAAGAAACGCCTAAATTTTAAGGGGGAAGAAAACAATGAACCAAAAAGATAGAATTTTAGAATTAGTAGATAAAGGTATTATTTCAGCAGAAGAAGCAGTGGTCCTTTTAGAAAAAATGGGAGACAAGGCAGTAGAAGAGAAAGAACAACCTACAACGAGTCAATTGGATTCCATTATGGAAGGCGTGGCGAGTGCATTCACTAAGTTTTCAGCAGAAAGTGATCAAACAGACGAAGCCATTCAAACGATTTTAAAACGAACAAAAGAAATTGATCGTCGAATCGACGAAATCAGAACAGCGAGCCAATTAGAATCGTTAACGGTAGATGAAGAAATGGAACTCGTTCGATTGGAAGAAGAAGCGGAGCAATTAAGTAATCAATATAAGAGCTTACTTCAAGAAAAGAAAATGGCTGATGAAAAAATGAAGGCAAAGAAAAAAGAAGAATGGGAAGAAACCATTCAAAAAGCGAAGAAGAAAGTCCAAGAAACTGATTGGGAAGAAAAGACAAGAAAAACAGCAGGAAGTATTACTGCATGGGCTGCAAAATTTACAGATTCAATCGCAACCACTGTTCAATCGGTCATGAACTCTGTAGAAGAAAATAGACCTTATGCCCAAGCAAAAAATGGAAAGAAAGTTCCGTATCATTTCCATCAAGTCATCGATGAAGCAAGTATCCTAGATTTTAAGGTCGCAAATGGAATCTTACGCGTGAAGTCGGTTCCTGGAAATGAAATGACAATTGAAGGAGAATGCCGAGTAGCTTCTCAAGATGAAGAGTATTTCGATGCAGAATCTTATGTTAGAGACCGTGTAAAAGTTGAAGTAGAGGAAGATACCATCTTTATTAAGAGCTTGAGTAAACAAGTTTACTGCGATTGGACCATCTCGTTACCAGAAAAAGAATATGATTATGTTTCGATGAAAGGGTTAAATACAACGCTTCATCTGAAAGAATTAAAAGGGAAAGATTATTACTTAGAAAGTAATAATGGAAATATTTTCCTAAAAGATGTCACAGGGGTTCTATTAGAGTCTGAAATTGTCAACGGGAATCTAAAATATGAACACTTAGATTTTAAAGATATCGTGTCTGAAACGGTAAACGGAAATATTAGCTTAGAAGGAGATTTCCGTGGGGCAAAATTTGAAACGGTAAATGGTAATATTAAAGTAGAAATTACTAGTCCACAAACGAAAAAAGTGGATGTTGAGACAGCGAATGGGAATGTAAAAATTAGTTTAGCCGAAGAATTAGGATTAGAAGCGAATTTAGAAACATCTCTAGGAAGTCTCCACTTTGATGAAACGATCTTTGAAGTTATTAAACAAAGAAAAGATTTAACAGAAAGAACAGCAGTGATTTGTAAGCAAAAAGAATTTATGCCACAAGTAGTTGCAGAAACAACAACTGGTAATATTCATGTAAATCAGCTACAATCAAAGGCAGATAGTAAGAAAGAGGGTTAAATAAAATGAAAAAGTTGAGAAGATCCAGAAATAACCGAATTTTTTGTGGGGTAATGGGAGGAATTGCGGAATACTTTGAAGTAGATCCAACAATTGTCCGTGTTCTATTCTTGATTTTTTGTTGGACAGGTTTTCCAATTTTCCTCTATATATTACTTGCTATCATAATTCCAGAAGGGGGTTCTGAGTATCGTCGTCGCAATCGACAAGATACTTACTACTATACTTCTAGAAATAATCGTCCTCGTAAAACTGCTCGAAAAGTAGAAGATGAGGATAATGATGATTGGAGTGATTTTTAGTGTCATTTACTAAAAAAATTGCCATTAATACATTAGGATTTTTGGTAATTGCATGGTTTGTTCCACAATTTATCGTTACAAACTGGGTAGCAGCGCTTATTGCAAGTATCGTCCTTGCGGTACTAAACCTATTTGTTAAACCGATTCTATTCCTTTTAACATTACCAGTAACGATTGTAACGTTTGGATGCTTTAGCTTTGTGTTAAATGCGATGATGTTAAGTATTACATCATGGTTTGTCGGACCGGGATTCTCATTTTCAAGTCCGCTGATTACCTTAGTGGTGAGCATTCTATTAACGATTTTCCAACGCTTTGTTGAAAATCTAACAGATTAATGCAACAAAAAAGCGCCTGTATAGGCGCTTTTTTTGCATTAAACTAATATTTTACAATCATCAATTGACCGTTATTGTATTCAGCAAGGAATACTTCAGAAGGGTCTTGAATATCTTGCGCTGCCAGGCGTTCTGTCACCCATTCCTCAGTTTTATCAATAACTTCTAAAATGTTATATTGAATAACTCCATCTGTAATAAGAGGATATTTTGGATTTTCCTCTCCAGCTTTTGTGAGAATGAGTTGTCCGTTTTGTTCTAAGATAGCACTTTTTACATCGCGAATGGAGTAGACTCCTTGTGCACGTAATTTAAAGGCTACTTCTTGTGCCGTTAGTCCTGCTAAACGAACATTTTCAACATCAATTTTTCCTTGTTTAATTAATTGTAACGGTTCTCCGTCAATCATTTTTTTCACTTTGCTGTTGTTTGTTTTTACCCACCGGAGGGATAATACTAAAGCAAACCATATTAATAGAATGATGCAGTATTGTAAGATGCTAATGGAAGGATTATAAATTACACCCCCGATAATGCCCCCGAGTACATAGTTTTGAACTTGATCGCTGGCAGATGTAGGAGCCAAATTCCCCTTCCCTGTATAGTTAATAACAACGATTAATGATAATAGCCCAAGAGCAAGCTTAATTACGACGTCGATATATGAAAAATTCAACTTATTCAGCCTCCTTTATGGTGATTTTCGGATTTTGAATCTCCATTTTTTCGAGTAAATAATGTTCGGGACTATCCCCGCTAAGCACCCGGTAAAACTGGTCGCCTACCTTTACAATAGCTCCGTCCTTTGCAGCTTCAGTGTTAATATAAATGTCTTCTTTATTGACCTGTAAATCCGCGGCAATTGTTTCAACAAAACGAAGCGCTCCAGAATATTGGTTTTCTGAATTTTTAGAGTTCTGTAAGTCAGAAATTTTAGAACCAGCCAGTATTAGAATACCAATCACTGCAATTAAAGCTAACTCGCGGAACTTTGTATCTTGTTTGTTTTTAAAGTATCGATAAAGCGCAATTGCTAAAATGGCAATGACAAAAAGAATTAATCCTAGTTGAATATAGTCAATTTGTTGCACTTTACTTTTTAAAAAATCATATGAATAAAAGACCATGTTACATCCTCCTTTATGAAACTGAAAATTATTATATAGAAAAGACTAGAAAATTCAAAAACATTGCTTCTTTAAAAGGCTATTTTTAGTTTCAAAATTCAATACGGAATTGTTAATTAAATTTAAAACCATACAAGAAAGCGCTAAAATATGGTATAGTAAAAAGGAATGAAGAAAAGAGGGATGTTATGAAACCTGTTACGGTTCAAGAGTTAATCAAAAATATTCACTTAAAACCAATCCATGGAGAAAAATACTTAGATCGACCGATTACTACAAGTGAAATTTCAAGACCGGGATTAGAATTAGCCGGCTATTTTAATTTTTACCCAGCAGAAAGAATTCAATTATTGGGGCGAACTGAAACGTCCTTTGCGCAGGAGATGGATTCTCAATCGAGATATGAAGTGATGGAGCTCTTATGTACGCCAGATACGCCATGTTTTATTATTTCTCGTAAATTAGAGCCCCCTAAAGAGCTTATTGAAGCTGCGGAAAAAGCACAAATTCCTATTTTACAAGCTTCTTCTAAAACGACCCAGGTTTCTAGTAGTGTGACAAACTTCTTAGAAGGTAGACTGGCTGAAAGATTTTCCATGCATGGTGTATTATTAGACGTTTTTGGCATTGGATTACTCATTACTGGTGAAAGTGGAGTCGGTAAATCAGAAACGGCTTTGGAATTAGTTCAAAAAGGACATCGTCTTGTTGCGGATGACCGTGTAGAACTGTATCAATATGATGAATTAACCTTAATAGGAGAAGCACCAGAGATTTTAAATAACTTGATTGAAATTCGTGGTGTCGGGATTGTCGATGTGATGACTTTATTTGGTGCAGGAGCCATTTTAGATTCTAAACAAGTAGACTTAGTGGTTCATCTCGAAAATTGGACGCCTGAAAAGAGATATGATCGATTAGGTGGAAATATGGAAAACGTCGAAATTTTAGGAGTTGAAATTCCTAAAATTCGTATTCCAGTGAAGACAGGTCGAAATGTATCGATTATTCTTGAAGTAGCCTGTATGAACTTTCGTGCAAAGAAAATGGGCTTTGATGCTACAGAAAACTTTACCAATCGATTATCTAAATTGATTGAAGAAAATAAAGAGGTTTAGGAGTAAACAGTAAATGAATGTATTAGAAATGGCTTTGACTATTAATCCAATTGCTTTTGAAATTGGAGGATTACAAGTACGATGGTATGGCATTATTATTGCGTTTGGAATCTATTTAGCAACAACTTTAGCAGATAGGGAAGCTACCAGAAAAGGCTATCGCAAAGATTTTATAATTGATTTGGTATTCTGGGCAGTCCCACTCGGATTTGTTGGAGCAAGATTGTATTACATTCTTTTTGAATGGCAATATTATTTAGCAAATCCAGCCGAAATTATTCAAATTTGGCACGGAGGTATTGCAATTTACGGTGGAGTGATTGCAGGGGCAGCAACAGTATATTGGTTTGCTAAAAAAGAGAAAGTTTCTTTTGCGTTACTTCTTGATATTTTAGCTCCTGTTGTATTGTTGGCCCAGGCAATTGGTCGCTGGGGGAACTTCACGAATCAAGAAGCTCATGGAGAAGTTACAACCCGTGCTTTCTTAGAAGGATTGCATTTACCAAACTTCATCATTGAACAGATGAATATCAAAGGAGCATATTATCAACCAACGTTCTTATATGAATCGCTTTGGTCGTTTGTCGGAGTTCTTATTTTATTCTACCTTCGTAGACGTAAAGGGGTGAAAGTAGGAGAAATAGCGGCTGGTTACTTAATCTGGTATTCATTTGGTCGTTTCTTTATTGAAGGAATGCGTACAGATAGCCTCTGGATGTTTAACGTCATCAGAATTTCTCAACTGGTTTCAATCGTATTATTCCTATTAGGAATTGGTCTAATTGTTGTAAGAAGACGTCGAGTGCCAGCACTTCCGGATTATGTCTCTATCGATAATCCACAATCTCCAATATTATTTGGAAAAGTGTAAAGGAGTTTTGATATGAAAAAAATCGCCATTTTAGGAGCCGGTTCTTGGGGGACTGCATTAGCGATGGTTCTAGCAGAAAACCAACATGAAGCTCGCCTATGGGGGAATAATGAAGCTCAAATTAAAGAAATTAATGAGCGACATACAAATGAACATTTCTTACCAGGGGTTTTCTTAGATCCTTCGATTAGAGGTTATTTAGATTTAGCAGAAGTGGTAAAAGATGTGGATGCGATTTTATTCGTACTTCCAACAAAAGCGATTCGTTTAGTTGCGAAACAATTAAATGGCTTGCTAGAAAATAAACCAATGATTATTCATGCAAGTAAAGGGCTAGAGCAGGAAACGTATAAACGTATTTCAGAAATTTTAGCAGAAGAATTGGACCGTGATCGCTACGAGGATATCGTAGTGTTATCCGGACCAAGTCATGCAGAAGAAGTTTCTAGACGCGATATTACTACGATTACTGCTGCGTGTGAAAATATAGAGTCTGCAAAATACGTACAAAAATTATTCAGCAATTCATTTTTCCGTGTATATACGAATACCGATTGCGTCGGAGTTGAAATGGGAGCGGCATTAAAGAATGTCATTGCTGTTGGAGCAGGTGCTCTTCATGGTCTAGGATACGGGGATAATGCAAAAGCGGCCTTGATGACACGAGGTTTAACAGAAATCAGTCGTCTTGGAGTTGCCTTTGGAGCAGATCCGCTAACTTTTATTGGACTTAGTGGGGTAGGAGACTTAATTGTCACTTGTACGAGTATTCATTCTCGTAACTGGAGATGTGGGGATCAAATTGGGAAAGGAATTCCACTCCCAACCATTCTAGAAAATATGGGAATGGTTGTAGAAGGGGTAGAAACCTGTAAAGCGGTATATGCACTGGCAAAAGAAAAAAATATTGAAATGCCAATTACTACCGCCGTTTATAATGTGTTATATAACGGACATGATGTTCGCAAAGAAATTCAATGCCTAATGGGGCGTGAATACAAATCAGAAGCATCCATCAAAGAACACCAATAAGCTGATCGGAGGACAAACAGATGCAAAAAGTGAGAAAAGCGGTCATTCCAGCTGCAGGACTTGGAACTCGTTTCCTGCCAGCAACAAAAGCTATGGCAAAGGAAATGTTACCAATCGTGGATAAACCTACGATTCAATATATTGTAGAGGAAGCTCTAGCATCAGGAATTGAAGATATTTTAATTGTTACTGGTAAGAGTAAACGTCCAATCGAGGATCATTTTGACTCAAACATCGAATTAGAGTCAAACCTTGAAGCCAAAGGAAAGAAAGAGTTATTAGAACTTGTTCAAGAAACAACAGGAATTAACTTGTACTTTGTTCGTCAATCGTATCCAAAAGGATTAGGGGATGCAGTGCTTCAAGCGAAAGCATTTGTCGGTGGAGAGCCATTCGTCATTATGCTTGGAGATGATATTATGCGAGATGAAGTACCTTTAACAAAACAATTGATTGAAGGCTACGAAAGAACTCATGCTTCAAATATTGCTGTGATGGAAGTTCCTCATGAAGAAACTTATAAATACGGAATTATCGATCCAGAAAGTGAAGTAGAAGATGGATTGTACAATGTTCGTCGTTTCGTTGAAAAACCAAAACCTGAAGAAGCACCAAGTAATTTAGCCATTATCGGTCGCTACTTATTAACACCAGAAATTTTTGAAATTTTAGAAAAGCAAGAACCTGGTGCAGGTGGAGAAGTTCAATTAACAGATGCGATTGATACATTGAACTTAACGCAAAGAGTATTTGCTAAGCAATTTAAAGGTGAACGTTTTGATGTGGGGGATAAGTTTGGATTCATGAAGACGAGTATTGAATTCGGATTGGAACATCCAGAAATCAAAGATAGCTTAAAAGAATACGTAATCGCATTAGGAAAGAAACTAGAAGGAAATACTAGTGAGCAATAAAGTTGCCCAATTGATGTTCGTATTTTAAACTGAAATGGAAGGAGAGCGTTGGACTATGTCTCAGCGCTCTTAGTTTATACAAAAGGAGAATCTCTGATGGAAGAAAGAACAATTTATGATGTAGTCATTATCGGAAGTGGCCCTGGTGGGATGACAGCGGCACTTTACACTTCTCGTGCGAATTTAAAAACGTTAATCTTAGAAAAAGGTGTTCCTGGAGGAGAATTATTAAATACTTCAGATGTAGAAAATTACCCTGGTTTCCCTACAATTTCTGGGCCAGAATTAGCGGACAATATGTATAAAGGTGCGATGCAATTCGGCGCAGAATATGCTTATGGCCAAGTGTCAAAAATTGAACTAGACGGAGACGTTAAAGTGATTACTGCTGGTAAGAAAACTTACTATGCATATGCAGTAGTGATTGCGACCGGTTCCTATCACCGTAAATTAGACGTTCCTGGTGAAGAAGAATATGCCGGACGTGGGGTTTCTTACTGTGCTGTTTGTGATGGAGCGTTCTTCAAAGATAAGAAAATCTTCGTGATTGGTGGAGGAGACTCAGCGGTTGAAGAAGGAACTTATTTGACGCAATTTGGGAAAAGCGTGACTATCGTTCATCGTCGCGATCAATTACGTGCACAAAAAGTATTACAAGACCGTGCATTCGCCAATGAAAAAATCGACTTTTTATGGAATTCAACCGTTGAAGAATTCGTAGGAGACGGTTCTAAAATCATAGGTGTTCGAGTAAAAGATGTAAATACAGGTGAAGTAACTACTCATGAAGCAGATGGAGTCTTCATCTATGTCGGTTTATTACCTGTTTCAGATCCATTCAAAGACTTAAACATCACAGATGCTGAAGGTTGGATTGTCACTAACGAGCAAATGGAAACGTCTATTCCTGGCATCTTTGCGGTTGGGGATGTTCGTCAAAAAACATTACGCCAAATTACAACAGCTGTTGGAGACGGCGGACAAGCAGGACATATGGTCTATAATTATGTGGAAGAAATTAAAGAAAAACAATAATATTCACCCAAGCTACCACTTATAAAATAGTCTGTTTTTTAATATAATTACAATAATGTAAAATGTATACTTTTTAAAAAAATATGATAAAATCATATAAAAATTATGATAAAGAGGTGAAAGATAGTGTCTGTATGAACAAAAAATCACAAAAGGATTAGTGATTACCATTTTGGGATTATCACTAATAGCTTGTACACACAGGCCAGAACAAACTACAAACAATTCTGAACCAGGAGTTCAAATTTCCAACAATCAATCGTCAACCACTCAAGCTAAGTCAGAGAATAAAGTAGATAATACAACAAAAGCCCCATCAAACACGGAGTCTCCTAAGGTTGAAACAACTACTGTGGAAAAGAAGAATGGGAATGAAATTGCTAAACAAACGATTGCGGAGATTGAAAAAAGAAAGAGAGTAGTTCTAAATCAGAATTATGACATTATTATTCAAGCTCAAACAAGCGATACCATCGATTTACAAATTCGACATGGAAAGCGTTCATCTACATCCATTTTTGACTTTTTTAGATATCATTCAAAGGACCATAAATTAGAAGAGATGGATATTATTACTGGGGAATACAAAGTGGTAGAATAATCTAGAAAGGAGGAACAATATGACAAATACAGTGAATCTAGATTGGAATAATTTAGGATTTGATTATATTAAGACAGACTTACGCTTCATCAGCTATTACAAAGATGGACAGTGGGATGGAGGTGCATTGATTGAAGACAATGTATTAAAGGTTGACGAAGCTGCAACTGCACTTCACTATGGACAACAATGTTTCGAAGGGTTAAAAGCATACCGTTGTAAAGATGGCAGCATTAACTTATTCCGTGTGGATCAAAATGCGGCTCGTATGGCACGTTCTTGTCGTCGATTACTCATGCCAGAATTCCCTGAAGAACGCTTTGTAGAAGCTGTGAAAAAAGTGGTGAAGGCAAACGAACAATGGCTACCACCATATGGAACTGGAGGAAGCTTATATATCCGTCCATTTATGATTGGGGTAGGAAACAATGTAGCGGTTCGTCCAGCAACGGAATATATTTTCTCAATCTTTGTAATGCCAGTAGGAGCTTATTTCAAAGGTGGATTAACTCCAACAAACTTCATCGTTTCTGAATACGACCGTGCAGCACACGTTGGTACAGGGGCTGCTAAAGTCGGCGGGAACTATGCGGCAAGCTTACTTCCTGGTAAAGAAGCCAAAGAACGTCATTTCAGTGACTGTATTTATCTTGATCCATTAACACATACAAAGATTGAAGAGGTAGGAGCTGCAAACTTCTTCGGAATTACAAAAGATAATCAATTTATTACGCCATACTCTCCATCTATCTTACCAAGTATTACGAAATATTCATTACTATGGTTAGCAGAACACCGTTTAGGAATGACTGTAAAAGAAGCAGATGTGTATGTCGATCAATTAGATATTTTTGCTGAAGCAGGAGCCTGCGGTACAGCTGCAGTTATTTCTCCAGTAGGCGGAATTCAAAATGGAGATGACTTCCATGTGTTCTATTCAGAAACAGAAGTTGGACCAGTCACAAGACGTTTATATGATGAATTAGTAGGAATTCAGTATGGGGACGTAGAAGCTCCAGAAGGTTGGATTCAGAAAGTAGAATAAGTGAAGATTATTTTTTAGAAAAAAGGAGATATTATTTTTATGAATTTTAAAAATAATGGGAATGAGAAGCAAAGATTCTCGCTTCGAAAGTTAAATTGTGGCTTAGTATCTGTATTAGTAGGGATGGCCTTTTTTGGGCCGGTAGCATTCTCTATCGAAGCAGATGGTGAGAAGTCAGCAACAACTGAAACAGTAGTTCAAAAAAGCGCTCAACAAACCACACAAGACCAGAATATTGTTGAGACAACGACTCGTTCTGAAACGACAGAAGAAGTAACTACAACAAGTCAAACAGAAGAGACTCAAGAAACAAAAATAAGGGCTAAAAGATCTGCGGAGGAAGGTAGTAAATCGAAAGCCGATGGATTTACGTTAACGGTAAAGAGCCCGTCTCATCCAGACCATATCATTACGAATAATGGACAAAAAATTCAGTCTGTAATCACAATTGGTGCGACGGCTCCGAAGTTTTTAAGTCCGAATGCGGAGCTTCGTATGAAGTATTGGAGTAATGACCCGCATGAGATTATTAATTTATGGATCCCTTCAAATACGGAAGGGCAAAGACTTTTTTATTTAAATGCTCCGAGTCCAATGGATAAAGTAAAAGATCCAACAGTGATGTATACAGGGAAAATTAGTGTAGGTGAATTGAAATCAGGAAGCGCCATCTCTATTAACAATACGGTAGTTGCTAAATTTCTTTCACAGGGGCAAACATACAATGTAACGTATGAATTAGTAGATAATGATGAAGTGATCACAAGCGTTACAGAGACGTTTACGGCAAAACTTCCAGATCCTCAATTTTTAGCGAAAAAGTATACTCAAACAGAATATTTAACCAGTTTTGATAGTAATGGGAAAGTGAGAAATTCAGCTCCACTTCCATTCTCAGTTGTGCAGCACGAAAATTATAATACGGGATTAATTGAAAAGGTTACTTTAACCGTTCCAGAAGGATTTAAGATTACCGAAGATTCTAAGAAAAATGGATGGAAACAAGTTGGGAATACGGTCGTTCGTGATCATTATTATTATGATGCGGATGTAATTCCGAATTCTAGTTTTGGTAGAGCTAACTTAGGTGAGGGATACGCTAAGATGGAAAGTTTTTACACTAATGTGTACACTTCAGGTTTGTCCTTTGATACTTCTGCTTATGGAACTGTAGAGGAACTTAGTTCTCCTTCGGGAAAAACTTGGACAATTACATCCAGAGTAGATACTCTTGATGAAATGGGATATAAAACTTCTCAAACGTTTGACACATCAGGTGTTTTACGCGCACAAGATTCTGAAAATAGTGTAGCTAGTGCATCTGTTACTTCCTATGTTAATGATTTAAAAGAATATAATGCATCTGATAGGTATCCTACGGAAGATTTTTATAGGGATGAAATTATTATGGATGAGGACGATTATGCTTCAGGAAAGTCTAAGGAGCTCTCCGATATTGTAATCAAGTTTGATGAAAAGAAAACTGTTGGAAAATATAGAGCAATTTTTCATGAAATTCAAGGGATAGATGTGAATTTAGCTGCTTTAAAATATGATGAAGCTACTTTCGATGTGTATTCATTAGATGACCCCACTCAAAAAATTACGAGTGTTCATTTATTTAAATACACGAATTTAACATTGCCGGAAAATATTTCGGGGATTATTTTAAGACCAACAGGAAAAATGACGCAATTATCGGCTGCACAAGCAAAAGGGTTAAGAATTTTTACACGATTCCAACCAACGAGTGAAGCAGATTTACCGTCTAAAGCACCAGTTGCGCTGTTTCATACGATTTCGATGGGAGATGGAAAGGACACTTCTATTACAAGATACCAACGTGAAGAAATAGTTTTTCATACACAACACTATTGGGGAACGGATATAACCAATTCCTCAACGCCATTTACCTCTCAACAAATTGCGATTGAAGCATCCAATTATAAGGACAATTCCAATAGATTAGTTAAATTAAAATATGATGATGTTGTAGACAAAGCAAATGCCATGGTGACATTTTCAGTTCCACCTGAACTTACGATGACTCTTAAAACTGGAGAAACGCTGTCTGGTGGAACGTATACTAGATTACTTAGTGATTTTGTGGAAAATGGATTTGATGCGAATCTTGTTTGGAGATTTGATTTCCAACTAAAACCGACAAGCCCAGATGTGAAAGATGGTCGCTATGATTTATATTGGTATTTAACATGGGGAACTGCGAATGAAGAAGTTAAAGAAAATACTTACGGAAAATATCCGATTCCTGGAGATGAGGAAACAACAAAAAACGTAAAAACTTATACGATTTCAAATAATTTAATGTTTGGTTCTCAAACAAGAGTTTCTAATAAAACTGGCTATTACACTTCTGATAAAGCAGATGTGGAAACAGATGTTGATTTTACAATCCAAACCACTTTAATCAACACATTTGATTCTTCTCTTACTGGAGGAATTGGAATTCAATACTTACCTAGAAAAGGTATTGAAAATTCAACTTATGATGTACTGTTAACAGGTCCAGTAACTCCAGCTCCTGAATTTAAAGTACAGTATACAGTTGATACACCGACAAGAGATCGTTCTCAAGATAATGACCAGCTTACTTGGACGGATTCTGTTTCAGATTATTCCAAGGTGACCGCTGTAAGGTTTGTGCAAACTGGATCTACATTCCCGAACTATAATGATTTCTATTTGCCCGTGAAGACGACTGATCCATTGAAAGTGGAGGATGTCGCATATACTCAAGTAGGACTGAAAGCGACACAGTTTGAGAAGTTCATCATGTCAAATCCAATACAAATGACACCACGAATTTGGACAGAAGATTTTGTGCTTATCGATAAGAATGGAAATAAGCTTTGGAATCTAGCGCAACAAAAGACAGCTACTAAGAAATTCGTGGCTTTCACGGATGAAGAGTTCCCAGGAGTCCGTTATATTCGTTCATCAGAGTATTCTAGTGGCAATGTAATTCATTTCTATGTACCAACAGGTTCTGTAAAAGTGAATTATCAAGACGAAGCGGGAAATCCGATAAAGGACTCTGTAGTAGATACACTGAATGCTCCCGAAGGAAACCTATATGATACAACAGAACATAAACTACCTCTGATTAAGACTGATGAAGGTAAGTTGTATGATTTGTTGCCGGATGCCACCAAAGGGACTGAAAAAGGGGAAGTCGAAAAAGGTGAAACTGAAGTTACTTATGTCTATAAAGAACGCGCTAAAGGGGAAGTCGTTGTTAAATATGTCATTGAAGGGACTTCAAACGAGATTAAAGACGCTGTTACAGATACATCCTCTACTTATATTTCAGACGAGAACGGAACTGTAGCGACGTATGACACGACAGATCATAAGCCATCGACTATTACAAAAGATGGAAAAGAATATCAGCTCGTTGATAAAGTTGTTCCAAACGAAAAAGGAAACTTAACGGAAGGAACAACAACCATTACGTATGAATACAAATTAGTCACAGGAACTGTGACAGTGAAGTATGAAGATGAAAATGGTCAACCGATAAAAGAGGATAATGTCATCACTCCAGCAGACACTCCGAAAGGGACACCATATGATACGACTCCAAATCGAGATCAAGAAATTGTTGCTAAAGATGGAAAGACTTATGAATTATCTAGTGAGACTCCTAAAGAGGGTGCGGATAAAATCTCTGGCATTGTCCTTAAGGGAAATACTGATGTCACTTATGTTTATCGTGAAGTGAAAACTTCCATTACTATTCAATATGTAGACGAGGATGGAAATATTCTTCAAGATAAGGTTGAGAAAAAAGAACTTTCTACTGGGGAAAAATATGATACTACATCTGATAAGCCAGTAACGATTACAAAAGATGGCATACTGTACACGCTTATTCCGACGAAAACTCAAGGAGAAGAGACTGGAACTACGACGAAAAAACCTATCGAAGTGACTTATGTATATCACAAGACAATGACGACTTGGGTGGATACGAATGGAAAAGAGTTACGTCCTTCTAAAGATGGTCAACATCCAGATACAAAAGGTACACATCTTCCAGGATACAAGCTGGTGTCAACAACAACGAAAGAGAACGGCGATGTTGTGAACGTATACCGTCAATTGACAACGATTTGGGTGGATACAGATAATAATGTATTAAAACCTAAAGAAGATGGTGAAAAAGAGCAAGGAAATATTGAAGGATATGATTATGTGAAAACGGTAGTGGATGACGATGGGAATAGAACTCATATTTTCAAGAAGCATTTGGAAGAAACTACAAATTCGCAATCTTCAAATCTTACAAGCTCTAATGAAGAATTGCCAAATACAGGAACTGGGGGCGATAGTGTATTCTTTGGTTCTGCCGCCATTAGTGCGTTAATGGGATTAGGCCTTCTGAAATCGCGTAAAAAAGAAGAGGAAGAAGGAAAATAAAAATCATTGGTATTGTGAATTGACAAAGCGAACATCATTTGTTAGTATATACGAGTGTGAAACTCAATGAGTTAATGAAATAAATTGAATGAGAGGTGTCATCCATGCGTATCAACATTTTATTAGAATGTGCTGAAACAGGTGAACGTTTATACTTAACAAGCAAAAACAAACGTAACAATCCAGAGCGTTTAGAATTAAAAAAATATTCTCCAAAATTACGTAAACACGTTGTCTTCAAAGAAACTAAAAAATAATTTTGGGAAATTCCAAAGAGTTAGGCTGCTGCCTAACTCTTTTTTGTGCTTTGATAAAGAGACCGCAGGTCTTTAATGAATCATTTGGGTCTCTATAGTTGCTACAATAGCTGTACCGGCGTGAGCCTTGGGTCTCACTACCTATCGAGCCTCAAATTAGGAGTAAGGAATCAATTCCTAACTCCTACTAATTCGCATCGATTACACTCGCTATTGTCGCTACTATGGACCAAATGATTCTTCAGACCTGCTTGTATAAAAAATGTTATGGAGTGCGTAATTCTTTGAATTTCGCATTTTTGTTTCTTTGGCCAAAGTGTTTAGTAATTTTGCTTCAGGGGAACGGAAACAAGTCTATGTGTGCTTCGTACGGGTTGAAAAAACTTTAGGTCATATATAAATCATTTGGGTCTCTATAGTAGCTACAATAGCTGTACCGGCGTGAGCCTTGGGTCTCACTACCTATCGAGCCTCAA
>NZ_CALHIF010000019.1 GCF_938030755.1 uncultured Granulicatella sp.
CTAATAAATTGCCAGTTCGCCCTACTACCGATTTTGCGAAGGAAGCTCTTTTTAATATACTCAATAACTATTATTATTTTGAAGAACTTTCTGTACTCGACCTTTTTGCAGGAACAGGAAATATTAGCTATGAGTTTGCTAGTAGAGGTTGCCCCTCAGTATTATCAGTTGATAACCATAACGGCTGTGTGCAATTTATCAATAAAATAGCACGTGAATTAGTCTACCCTATCACAGCACTTAAAGCCGATGTATATGAATATTTAAAACGTACTACTCAGCAGTTTGATGTTATCTTTGCTGACCCTCCGTATGATTTCCCAATTGAAAAGTTTGTTACTATTGCCGATATTGTCTTCAATCAAAACTTACTTACTGAAAATGGGATGCTCATTATTGAACATTCTTCTAAAACAGATTTATCAGAACAGCCATTTTTCTCACAAGCGAAGAAATATGGGGGGAGCGTATTTAGTTTTTTTGAAAGAGAAGAACAAGATTAGAGTTTAAACTGCAACAAATATTTTTTAGTATCTTCAAAATATTTTTTACTTTCTTCATCCAAATAATCATAAAGTTTTGGTGCATTTTTAAACTCTTCCTGATCGCCTTTATCCTTAGAATCCAAAGCTCTCAAAGGATTTTTCTCATATCTTTTTTGCGAATCTTCACTCAATTTATCAAGTCTTTCAAACATAAATTTTTTCAAATTCTCAATATATTTCTTTCTCGATTCAACATTTCCTAAGCTGTTAATCTCCACAACTAAGCCAGTAATTCCAAGCTCTTCAAGAAAATCGCAACCCATTTTAATAATTTCTGCATCCAGATATGCACTTCTCACACCAAACATTTCCACTCCTGTTTGATGAAATTCTCTCATTCTCCCTTTTTGTGGTGCTTCATATCTGTACATCGGACCGTTGTAAAACCATTTCACAATCGGAGAAGACTTATGAAATCCAGCTTCAAGATATGCTCTTACAACTCCCGCAGTTCCTTCTGGACGCATTGTAACATCTCTTTCTCCTTTATCCTTAAAATCATACATTTCTTTTGAAACAACATCAGTCTCATCTCCAACACCTCTTCTAAAAAGCTCCGTTTCTTCCAAAATCGGCGTAATTATTCGCTCAAATCCATATTTTCCAAAAACTTTTTTTGAAGCATCTACAATCGCATCGTATTTTTTTACATCGTCAGAATATCTATCTTTCATTCCTTTTAAGGCGGTTATCATATTTTTTTCCTTTCTTAATTAATATCGTCAATTTTATTTTATAGATTATTATACCACAATTGACTAAAGATTTTAAGATGTAGGATTTCATAATTAATCCTTTCATTCAACATCTTTATTTGTAAAATCACATCTAGTTAACTGCTCCATCGCATG
Organism: uncultured Granulicatella sp.; assembly: GCF_938030755.1. GTDB lineage: Bacteria > Bacillota > Bacilli > Lactobacillales > Aerococcaceae > Granulicatella. The sequence continues at coordinate 1,397 of NZ_CALHIF010000019.1, forward strand.
TTTTCTTATCATTTCTTCATCACTTTGTAACAATAATTCCAATTTCTCTTTAGCCTTAGGAGTATTTATATCTCCCAAGGCAAAACAACATTTTCTGACTAGTGCAAAGTTATCGTCCCAACGGTATTTTTCAAAATTTGAAATTGCTAGTTCATAAATGCAATCTATTGTAGAAGGTAATTCTAGTTGCTGGAGATAAAACACTATGTCTTCATGTTTTCCATGCCCTTCTTCTTTTGTTAATTTGCATAAAATATCAACAAATTTTTCACTGTATAATTTGAACATGTAAATTGCTGAAATTAAAATATCTACGCTGTGTCCATTTTTTTCATTATATGCTTTTTCCAACTCTGTTTTTATATACTCTATTCTTTCATCATCATTTTTTAAAAATTCC
>NZ_CALHIF010000020.1 GCF_938030755.1 uncultured Granulicatella sp.
AAAACCACACTGGAGAAATAAAAGTCATAACAGTTGCAATGGCTAATAATAGAATTGCTAAGACATTCATTCCTTCATATTGAGTTAACCAGTAGATAAAGACATGTTGACGTTTTTGGAAAACATGTTTTAGCCCATATGAAATAGTAGGGAATCCAAGGTAGAAGAATAAGTAAAATACCAGGAATCTAACAAACATCCAAATATAATTTGGGGTACTCGTTAAGCTTGGTAAGATTGAAATATCAGCAAATAATTGATACTGCGTAAATAATGTATGAATGACATGAGTTGTAATGAATGCAGACATAACCGTCGCTAAAATAATTAACGCGTACCCATAAGTACGACTGTATTGACGTTTCCGCGAATATTGATTTGTTGGATGAACCAAACGTTCACCAAAGAAAGTAAAGAATCGTTTGAATTTATTCCATACTCCAGTATAAGCAAATCGGTTATTCTTCACACGGTTTTCTTGTGAACTACGGTTATCTTCTTCTGGAATTTTTGTTTCCACTTTTGTAGTAAACGAAGCAGTAGGTTCATTATTTTCATCTAATAAGTCTGTTTGAACGCCATCATTTGACTCAATGGCACTAGGTGCAGAAAGTTCATCTTGAACGGTGCCACAATAAGGGCAGAGTGTTTCTTGTTCGTCAATCATTTCATGACAGAATGGACATTGTTTCATGAAGTTTCCTCTTTCCGTATGTATTACTAAATTTCATTGCTATTGTATCATAATTTTACTATAAAAAAAGACTAGGAACTCCTAGTCTTAGCGTGGCATCTTTTCAGATGAGTAGGTCGTGTTCACATCACGAACTACAAACAGCTACATCCGGTAGTGTGCCAAAGCACTCCTGTTCCACATAACTCGCAGTCTCTAATGTACTGCGTGTCGCCTCATCGCATAGAATACATTATAGCAGAGGGAATGCGGAATGTCATGTAGGAACTATTTTTCGCGGATTACTTCGATTTTGTAGCCGTCTAAGTCTTTCACGAAATAGTAGTTTGCAGGATGCCCTGGTAATCCTTTTAATTCTGTAACGTCATAGCCTTTTGCAACGTGTTCAGCGTGAAGTCCTTCAAGGTCTTTAGCGCTAATTGCGATATGACCATATCCGTCGCCGATTTCGTATGGTCCGTGACCATAGTTATATGTTAATTCTAATTCATAGTCATCTCCTTCAAAAGCGAGATAAGCAATTGTGAATTTATGTTCTGGGAAGTCTTTTCTTCTTGTTTCTTTAAAACCGAATGCTTCTTCGTAGAAACGAATGCTTTCTTCTAGATTTTCAACACGGACACAAGTATGCAACATTTTTGACATGGTGTGACCTCCTTTATTTATTTTATTTAAGACTAACAAACTCGAATGATAAATACAAGTTTCTAAGACTGTTTCTATTTCAAAGACAAATGTATTTAATTAGTGGAAATCTGTTGCGTTCCATTCATTAATTTGGTAGTCTAGGTACATTGAAAAATAAGGAAGTGTCATATGAAAGTAATCAAATTTGGTGGAAGCTCTTTAGCGAATGCCACACAATTAAGAAAGGTCTTTAATATTGTAAAATCCGATTCAAGTCGTAAAATTGTGGTGGTTTCAGCACCAGGAAAACGTACCTCGGACGATGAAAAAGTAACAGATCTTCTCATCCAATTAGCAACATCTCATATTGAAGGGAATTATGATGAAGAAGTATTAAAGAAAATCTTAGTCCGTTATAAGGAAATTTGTGATGAATTGGAATTAAAACCAGAAGTGTTTGAACTCGTTCGAATTCATTTTAAAAACTTAAAAGAAAGAAACGATCTATCCTCTGAATATTTAATGGATGCTTATAAAGCAAGTGGGGAAGATTTAAATGCTCGTCTTATCGCTTCTTACTTTAACCAAGAAGGTCTTGCGGCTAAATATGTGGGGCCTCGGGAAGCCAAACTTTGGGTAAGTGATACTCCTGGAGAAGCTCGCGTTTTAGAAGAAAGCTATCATGAATTAGAGTACTTACAACTAACAAATGAAGTGATTATTTTCCCAGGATTCTATGGGGTAACAAAAGAAGGGAAAATCGTAACGTTCTCTCGTGGCGGATCTGATATTACAGGATCTATCTTAGCCAATGCCGTGAACGCTGAAGAATACGAAAACTTTACAGACGTAGATGCCATTTATGTAGCAAGTCCAAAAATTGTTCATAAACCACTACCTATCGATGTATTATCTTATACAGAAATGCGTGAGTTATCATACGCTGGTTTTTCAGTGTTTCATACAGAAGCACTCCTTCCTTCTATCAAAAAAGGAATTCCAGTGCATGTATGTAATACAAACAATCCTGAGGCAAGTGGAACCTATATTATGAAAGGAAAGGTGACTTCTCCAAGTGTTATTTCTGGTATTGCAAGTTCTCCGGGCTTTGTAAGTATTTATGTGAAGAAATATTTGATGAATCACGAGATTGGTTTCTTACGTAAAGTATTGACGATTTTTGAAGAAGAAGGAATTTCTATTGAACATATTCCAACAGGGATTGATGATGCAACAATCATTATCCGTGGGGAAGATGCAACAGATGAGCAATTAGAATCAATTGTAGAGCGATTCTATGCTGAATTAGATGTAGATGAAGCAAGTTTTACACGAGGGCTTTGCTTGATTATGTTAGTAGGGGAAGGAATGGTAAACATGGTCGGTACAACGGCTCGTGTGGCTTCAACACTTGCTCGTACTCAAATCAATATTGAATTATATAACCAAGGGGTGTCTGAGGTTTCAATGATGTTTGGTATTTTAGACCAATACGAAAAGAAAGCCATCCGTGCGTTATATGATGAGTTCTTCGGTGAAACAAAAGAATATCAAGTAGTGGAATAATTCTTTCCGCATTAAAATGAAACAGTAACGGTTGTAATTCACCGATAGAAAGAGTAGAATATCGAATATATTCTGCTCTTTTTATTTTGGGTAGTATTTTTGATTAGAATAGGAGGGACGAAGATGATTCGTTTCTTATTGAAAGATTCCATTCCAAAACGGATTGCTTTCAGTTTTGCGATTGTAATCTTGGTGGGCTCGTTCCTACTCAATTTGCCGATTTCGCAACTGGCGACATCGAAGGCTTCGTATTTTGACCACTTGTTTACAACGGTATCGATGGTATGTGTAACGGGACTTTCGACGCAAACAGTAGCCGAGACGTACAACACTTTTGGACAAGTGATTTGTATGATTTTAATGCAAATCGGTGGATTAGGATTAATGAGTATTATTGCCTTTTTCCTCTATGATTCGGGTAAGAAGATGTCTTTGGTAAATAAATTAGCCTTGCAAGACAGTTTGAACCGAGATAATGATCAAGATTTTAAAAGCTATTTGAGAACGATTTTTAAATATACATTCTTTATTGAATTTATTGCAGCGGTTATTTTATCCTTCCGCTTCGTTCCAGAACTAGGAACTGCAAAAGGGATTTTCACCGCGTTCTTCTTTGCAATTTCTGCATTTTGTAATGCAGGATTTGATAACTTAGGGTCGAATAGTTTGATTAATTATGCGACCGATCCATTTTTAACATTAGTGGTTGCAGCTCTTATTATTCTAGGGGGAATTGGTTTCTCTGTTTGGTTTGATTTCAAACGAAGTTACCGTGATATGCGAAAATCGACAAAGAACAAACAACGCAAATCATTTTATAAACGTTTGCACTATCACACGAAGATTGTCCTTTGGTTAACAGGGATTATTTTACTAAGTGGAACGGTGTTAACATTATTGACCGAATGGAATAACCCAAACACAATCGGGAATCTATCATTCTTCGAAAAGGTACTTGTGAGTTTCTTCCAAACCGTAACGATGAGAACAGCAGGATTTGCGACCATTGATTATACGACTGCACATCCAACAAGCCTGCTTCTTTATTGTATTCAAATGCTCATTGGAGGGTCTCCTGGTGGGACGGCCGGTGGTGTGAAGACAACGACTTTCTTAGTGGTTCTCTTATTCATTCGTTCAGAAGTATATGATGAGCGTATGATTCAATTTAGAAATCACCGTATTTCGCAAGAATTGGCGAGAAAAGCTTTAACGATTTTTATCGTATTTACTACATTGATTCTAACTAGTGTGTTCTTACTCAGCTTAACAGATCCAGATGCCCCATTGTTATATACTTTATTCGAAACCATTTCAGCGGTATGTACAGTAGGGGTAACAGCGAATTTAACACCGACCTTATCTTTTCTTGGAAAAATTGTGATTATGCTGTTGATGTTTATTGGACGTATTGGACCATTAACGGTTCTGTTAAGTTTTTCTAACAGAAAGAAAAAAACACTCGACATGAAGTATGCTAAAGCACCATTATTAATAGGATAGAAAGTAGGGATTGTAATGAGAAAGACAGTTGGAATTTTAGGACTAGGTGTGTTTGGGATGACGATTGCCAAACAGCTTAGCGAATATGATTGCGACATTATTGCAGTTGACCGTGATGAAGTAAACGTCAACCGTATTGAACCGCTGGTCACAAAAGCTGTGATTGCTGATGTAACGGATGAAGATGTTTTAAAAGAAATCGGAATAGGTGACTGTGATACAGTTGTGGTTGCTACAGGTTCGAGTTTAGAAGCGAGCATTTTAGCAGTAATGCACTGCACACGACTTGGTGTCCCTGAAATTATTGCCAAAGCAAAAAGCCGTACAACAACAGAGATTTTAACGAAGATGGGTGCACAACGGGTAGTGAACCCAGAAAAAGAGACAGGAATTCGTCTCGTGAAGAACATTCTTCACCATAAACTAGCTGAAGTGATTTCACTAGATGGCAATATTTCACTTGTGGAATTTTATCCTCCAAAATCATGGGTTGGAAAACAATTAAGTGATTTAGACTTACGTAAAGATTATGATTTAAACTTAATCGGATATCGTGAAGCGAAGAATGAATCTTTGAATACGAAAATATTTGCGGATTTTCTTATTCGCGAAGATGTTGTTCTTGTAGCCATTATTGGGACAGATAGTTTAGATAAAGCGACCTTCCTTGAAGATTAATAAAAGAGACTAAATGAATTGATAGTAGATTCATTTAGTCTCTTTTTATGTAAAAATGTGTTCAAACCCTTTTAAAAGAATCCATTTCATAGTACACTAGAACTATCAACTTTTTAGAAAGTAGGGATTATAATGGCCAATAAAAAACCATTAAGACGTGAAGAAGTTCCAGTAGAATTAACATGGGACCTTTCCGCAATTTATGAATCAAACGAAGGATTTGAAAAAGATTTAGAATTTGTAAAATCACAAATTCCAGCAGTAGCTGCTGCAAAAGACACAGCACTAAAAGACGGTGCTTCTTTATTAGCATTCTTAAATCTTTTAAACGTAGTGGATGATAAGATTGAAACAGCTTATGTTTACTCACATTTAAAAGCAGACCAAGATACTTCAAATAACGAAAATCAAGTCTTAAACCAACGTGCGTTCTCAACATATATTGATTTTTCAGGCGCTTCTGCATGGTTTGCTCCAGCAATCTTAGCATTATCTGATGAAGAGTTTGAAGAGTATTTCAAACAAGAGCCAGGATTAGAAGACTTCCGCGTATTATTAGAAACAGCGCGTATTAAAAAAGGTCACGTACTTTCAGATAAAGAAGAAGCTTTATTATCAAAAGCTAGTGAAGTGTTCCAAGGCGCAAGTAAAACATTCAACTTATTAAACAACGCTGACATCAAGTTTGACGAAATTACAACTGAAGATGGCGAAAAAGTCGAATTGACAAACGGAAACTACTCAGTCTATATCGAATCTAAAAACCAAGCTGTTCGTAAGGAAGCGTTCGAAACATTATACAAACCTTACATCAACTTGAAAAATACTTTCGCAAGCACACTTGGTACAGAAGTAAAAGGGCATAACTTCAGCGCCTTAGTTCATAACTATGATTCAGCGCGTCAAGCAGCACTTGCTTCAAACCAAGTTCCTGAAGAAGTGTACGATGCTTTAGTAGAAGTGGTAAACGAAAAATTACCATTATTACACCGTTATATTGCATTACAACAAAAAGCGCTAGGCTTAGATGAATTGCATATGTATGATTTATACGTACCAATTACAGGCGACGCTCCAATTAAATACAACTATCAAGAAGCATCTCTTGCAAGTATTGAAGCATTGAAACCTCTTGGGGAAGAGTACAACGAAATCATGAAAAAAGCATACGCTGATCGTTGGATTGACGTTGCTGAAAACATCGGTAAACGCAGCGGTGGATATTCTAGTGGGGCATACTCAACAGCACCATATATTCTATTGAACTGGCATGATGAATTATCAAACTTCTTCACATTAGTTCACGAGTTAGGACATAGTGCACACAGCTACTTCACTCGTAACACTCAACCAAAACAATACGGAGATTATTCAATCTTCTTAGCAGAAATTGCTTCTACAACTAACGAAAACATCTTAACAGATTACTTGTTGAAGAAACATACAGATAAAGAAGCGCAAAAATATATCTTAAATAACTATTTACACCGCTTCAAATCAACCATTTTCCGTCAAACACAATTTGCGGAATTCGAACATAAGATTCACGTAATGGACCAAGAAGGCCAACCATTAACACAAGAATCTCTTGCAAAAGTTTATGGAGAAATCAATGCTAAATACTATGCAAATGTCATCCAAGATGAACAAATCGCATACGAATGGGCGCGTATTCCTCACTTCTACATGAATTACTATGTGTTCCAATACGCAACTGGTATGGCTGCAGCAACTGCTTTATCAGATAAGATTTTACATGGGACTCCTGAAGATTTAGAAGCTTACTTAAATTACTTACGTGCAGGACGCAGTGATGCTCCAATCGAAGTCATGAAGAAAGCTGGCGTAGATATGACGAAGAAAGACTACTTATATGATGCCTTTGATGTATTTGAAAAACGTCTATCTCAATTAGAAGCGTTAATGAGTGAATAAATTCAAAAACGATTCATTCTATAATATAAATAGAAGTGCGTAAGAAATTTTCTTACGCACTTTTTGTGTTTAAAAGAATTGAGAAGGGCAAAAACATCTAATGATAGATAAAAAATCCCAACTAGAAACTCTAGTTGGAAGATAGTTAATAGCGATTTAAATTCATATTGACCACTTTATCGAACTTTTGATGGCCATTTGTATTTGTTCCTACTAGTTTTTTTGTAGTGTGATATCCAGGTAGGGGTTCACCATTGCAGATTTCAGCGATAGTTTCAGCTGTAATGCTACTAGCTAAGAGTAATCCATAGGGTTGATTAGAGTTATCAAAAATAACAAGCGAAGGTGTATGTGTCACATTCATCTCTTGCGCAATTTGAAGATCTCGATCATAGGATTTTTTTACAGCAGAACTAGATTTATCCTCGTAAAACATCTTTTTATCAATTTCAATTTTATTTAATATTTCTTCTAACAAGTCATCATTGTATTCTCGTTTATGGTGATGAATTTGTTGTTGTAATTCAATCAAAAATTGATGTCCGAGACGTTTCCCTTGTAATAGTGCAGCTTTGTAAGAAAGAGCTGCATCATAAATCTTCATGTATATATCATTTCGTAAATCTAAATCCGTTACAGGTAATTTTTGGTTCTTCATATATTGATTAACGGTCTGTAAATTATGAAATGTTAAAAAGTGATAATGCACTTTAAATTCAGAATTACGTACAAATTTTAGTAATTCATTTTCACAGCGATAACAGTATGTTCCCAAGGGATTCACGAATAAAAATAATTCGAAAATCTTTTCGTGTGAAGTGTTTTTTGATAGATTTTTTGTTTCGTAGGTACTCAAAATCTGACGCCTCTGTTCCTCTAACTATATTTTTGTAACCTTATTGTAACATAGTTCCTAAAAAATTCAGAATAAAATGCGGTTCTCTCTCTTGAGAGGAGATACTTGAAAGGGCGCGCTTAATTTTACTTTCTGCTTGTTCTCGTTGAATCTGATACTTTTGAAGAATTTGCAAAAAGACTTCTTCCCCTAATGAGAGATTCTGAACTTCCATCTCCATTTCATAGTCCACTTTTCCGTTATAGTAACTTTCATCTAGAACAAGCCATTCGTTACTAGATAAGGGACCTTCAAATCGATGAGTGGTTAATAGAGCAGTTTGTTCGACTTTTTCGATAAAGACTCCATTACTTTCTAATGCTTCTTTAATGGATAAAGGAAGTGTGAATTGTTTTTGTTCATTGTATTGATGAAGCATTTCAACAGGCATTTCATGAGTGAATTCTAATACTTCTAGACTGGATTGAGGGATTTTTAAAGTGATTTCTCCAATGCTTTTCCCCTCAACAATTCGGATACGTAAAGCCATTTTATGAGATTGGAGGATTCCATCCCAATCATAATAACTATTGGTTTGGGTAATCTCTTTAGTTAAGAGGGACTTAAAATCCTCTAGAAGCGAATGATATTGGCTTTTGGTCAGTAAATTTTTAAATTCTCTTTCTACTTGAAACAATTATATTCCCCCTTCAGCATTCTATTGTATCTCAAAATCATCGATATTTGAAAAAAATCGCATTAATTAGTCAAGCTTTTACATAAAATATGGTATGATAGAGAACGGAAATGAAAAAAAGTAGGTGGAAATATGGAAAAGTTGGAAACGCCGCTTGTTGAAGATTGGGAAGCCTTTCTAGCTCCGTATTATCAAGCAATTGAAGAATTAAAAATTAAATTAAAAGGGATACGTCGTCAGTTTCGTCAGGAAGGAAGACATGCTCCGATTGAATTTATCACAGGCCGAGTGAAGACTCCAGAAAGTATTCTAGAAAAGATGCAAGTTCGTAATATTCCTAGAGAAGAATTCCTCGAAGGCGTGCAAGATATTGCTGGACTTCGTATTATGTGTCAATTTGTAGATGATATTTATGAAGTTGTTCGTCTGATTCGTCAAAGAAACGACTTTGAAATCATGATTGAACGAGATTATATTCAAAATAAAAAGGCAAGTGGATATCGATCTTACCACCTTGTGCTGGAGTATCCTGTTCAACGAATTGAAGGGGAAACGAAGATATTAGTAGAAATTCAAATTCGTACACTAGCAATGAATTTCTGGGCAACGATTGAACACTCTTTAAACTATAAATATAAAGGAGAATTCCCTGAAGCGATTCACGACAGATTAGAGCGCGCAGCGGAAGCAGCCTTTTTACTGGATGAGGAGATGTCAGAAATCAGAGAGGAAATTCAGGAAGCGCAGTATATTTTTGCAATCTGTAAGGAAAATCAAAGAAAAAGAAAGAAACGGAGGTAGGTCATGAAAGTCGGTTTATATGGAAATCAATCGGAAAAAACGAAAGAAGTCATGAATGCCTTCGACCGCCTATGTCAAGAAGGGTGTTTTGAGCGTAATGACGAGCATCCTGATGTCGTTATTACGGTTGGCGGAGATGGAACGCTTTTAGGGGCCTTTCATCATTACCGCAATCAATTAGCTAGTATCCGTTTTGTGGCTATTCATACAGGCCACTTAGGATTTTACACGGATTGGCGTAACTTCGAAGTAGACCAATTAATCCAGTCATTGAAACAAGACAAAGGAGAACATGTGAGCTATCCATTGCTCGACGTGAAAGTAAAGTTCAAAAGCGGAGATATCATTCGCTATGCAGCTTTGAATGAGGCCACCTTACGTAAAGTGAATGGCACGCTTTTATGCGAAGTATATATTAATGATGAATTATTCGAAAATTTCCGTGGAGATGGGCTTTGTGTGGCAACTCCAACTGGATCAACAGGTCTAAGCAAGTCTCTAGGGGGAGCCGTTGTGCATCCACGTGCAGAAGTGATGCAGATGACAGAGATGGCGTCGATTAATAATCGTGTGTATCGTACACTGAGTTCGCCAATGATTTTTGCGAAAGATAATGTCTTAACACTACGTCCTGAAAGTAAAGAGGGCATGGTGATGGCGATTGACCATTTAACGTATGATGGGAATGAGATAGAGGAAATTCAATTAAAAATTAGCAATGAACGTATTTCATTTGCGGCTTACAGACATACTCCATTCTGGGATCGTGTGGAAGATGCATTTATCGGTTCGCGTGAAGTGAATTGCCGTGGAAATGAGGAAGTCCGTTGATTTTAACGTGGAATTACCCATACGAGTATCCGATGATGATGCGTTCTTTTCTGCAAGAAGTGGGCATTTCAAGAACATTTTTAGCCCATGTCAAATCACACGGAGAATTACTTGTCAATGGCCGTCATGAGATTGTGTTGAAAACACTCCGCCCTGGGGATGTCCTAACAATGGTGATTCCGCCATCTGGAGAACATGAAACGGTCATTTCAAGTGAAGTGCCGATTGATATTTTGTATGAGGATGATTATTTACTCATTATCAACAAACCGGTTGGAACGGCTTCAATTCCTTCAAAGTTACATCCGGATCACTCGATGGCCAATCGTGTGAAAGGATACTATAAAAGGCGTGGGTATGCAGATCAAATTACTCATGTGGTTACTCGCCTTGACCGCGATACAACAGGAGTGATGATGTTTGCCAAACACCGCGTTGTACATGCATGGATGGATCAAGCATTACGAGAAAAAACAATTCAAAAAAAATACTTAGCATTAGTACATGACACTTCAACTCTAGAAGCGCATGGATTTATTGATGCCCCCATTGGACGACAAGAGGGATCTATTATTAATCGTTGTGTATCAGAAGATGGAAAACCTTCCTTAACCGAATATTGGAAGAGGGAAACACTTGTTGGATCAGAACTTGTTGAGATTTTATTACACACTGGTCGTACGCATCAGATTCGTGTTCATTTCTCGTGGCTGGGGGCTCCGCTTGTGGGGGATGATTTATATGGTGGGCTTAAAGACGAACTTTTAGACCGACAAGCTTTGCATTGTCACTCACTCACTTTTATTCATCCGATGACGAAAAAAGAACTGATCATAGAAGCTCCACTCCCTAAAGATATGAGTCAGTGGATTGAAGCGCATAAGAAGTAAAGAGAGGAGAATCACCATTGAGCGAAATCGTTTATGAATTTGAAGATATTTTAGAACAAATTCAACATACTTTAGCAACAGAAGATAAGCAGCAATTCAGAGAAATCTTCTTTGAAAACCATACTTATGATCAGGCACAAATTTACTTAAGTTTAACCTTAGAAGAGAGAAAGCTGGCTTACCAATATTTAACTCCTGAAGAGATGGCAATGGTATTCGAACTTTTAGAAGAAGACGTAGAAGACGTGGAAGAGTATTTAAATGAAATGGACGAAGCCTATGCCTCACGAATGCTTGCGGAAATGTATTCTGATAATGCGGTAGACGTGTTAAAGCAAGTAGGGGAAGAAAATGTTCGTACATACTTGCGCTTGATGCCACATAAAACGGCAAGTGAACTCCGTCAATTATTAAACTACGAAGATGAAACTGCAGGGGCGATGATGACGACAGAATTTATTGCCGTGCATGAATCTGATACATTAAAAACAGCGATGGCGACCGTTAAGCGATTTGCTGAAGATGCTGAAACCATCTACTATGTGTATGTTACTGACGATGAGAATCATTTAACCGGGATTCTTACATTGAAAGACTTAATCGTGAAACCTGATGAAAAGCTCGTCAAAGATATCATGATAGACCGTGTCGTTACAGTGCACGTGAATGATGCGCAAGAAGAAGTAGCACAAACCATTAAAGACTACGACTTCCTCGCAATTCCCGTTGTAGACGATACGAATACGTTAGTTGGGATTATCACAGTCGATGATGCTCTAGATGTTATCGAAGAAGAAGCGACTAGTGACTATTCAGGTCTTGCCGGGGTAAACGTGGATGAAGCACACCAAGGCGTGTGGGCGGGAATTGTCAACCGTCTTCCGGGGATTGTGACGCTTCTGATTATGGGTACGGTGACAGCGGTCCTCTTTAGACATTATGAACCGATTATTCAACAAGCAAGTATTTTTGCCATCTTTATTACGTTGATTACAGGTACGGCCGGGAATACAGGGACGCAATCTCTTGCGGTAGCGATTCGCAAGATTGGGCTTCATGAGGAAGAGCAGTCTTTCTGGAAAGTTCTCGTGCAAGAGGGGGCAACAGGATTTGGTATCGGGTTGATTTCCGGAGGGATGGTATTCGGGATTGTAAGCCTATGGCTCGGTAGCATCGTTCTTGGGGGCATTATTGGCTTTGCGATGTTCGCTTCGATTTTCGTAGCGGCATTAACAGGGACTTGTATTCCATTTGCGTTGGAGAAATTCAACTTTGATCCGTCCATTGCCAGTGGACCATTTATTACAACCGTTAATGACTTAACATCTGTATTAGTTTACTTCACGATTGTGAGTCAATTTATTTCAGTATATTTAGCATAATAAAAAACGATAAGGTGTACAGACGATTCTGTCTGTAACCTTATCGTTTTTTAAGCGCCTTTTTTCGTATCCGTTAGATTGAAGTATTCTTGTAGATATTTTGCCAATCCATTCTCGTCATTTGTGAATGGAGTAACGGCATTTGCGATGTTTTTCAATTCATCGATTCCATTTTTCATCGCAACACCGTGTCCTGCGTATTCAATCATTTCTAAGTCGTTGTCTTCGTCACCAAAAGCAAGGATATTTTCTTGTTTAATGCCGTAGTAGCTTGATAAGTGCTCTAGTGCTTTTGCCTTATGAATGCCTGGTGAAATGACTTCTAGACATGGGAAGCTTCCACCCCAAGTACGGATTTCAATCTCATTATCATAGCGGTCCAAGATTTTTGATTTAATCTCTTGTTGTTTGTCAATGTCAGAGAAGAGAGCAACGGCTGTTGGTTGTTCTTTGAGTTTTGTGTTTTTACCAATCACGATAGGCTTTTGGTCTTTTGGATAATATGGGCATTCAGGTAGTTCTTCCATATCTGAATACACCAGTTCCGTTCCTTCGACCATTAAGTAATCGACCGGTAGCGTTTTGTTAAAGGCCACTAAATCAAGTACGAATTCTGAATCGAGTGTGATGTGATATTTTCCATCCCATTCCGGCATCCCTGGAATATGGCAGAGGGCACCGTTGAAGTTTGCGATTGGGCCACCTAAGTTTAGTTGGTCGTAATATTGTTTTGAATTACGGTAAGGGCGACCAGTGACAATGGCTACCTCATGGCCTAAGTTTTTTACGGCATGAAGGGTTTCAATGGTTTCTTGTGTCAGTTCTGAATTGTTGTTTAATGTAGTTCCATCAAGGTCGATGGCAATAAGTTTCTTTTCCATTCTTTCTCCTTTCAAAGTGGTTTTCTAAAAGCAGAAACTTGTTTTCAAAGTTTCCATCAAGTACAATATCTGTATAAGTTTACCATATTTTTGATTAAATAAGAAAGAGGAAGTTATGATTCAAATTGATTATCGTGAAGTAAATGGTGTTCCATATGCTGAAGTAGTGGATGCATCATTAAAAGACAAAGCAATCCCAATTGTTGTATTTTATCATGGTTGGACAGGTAGCAAAGACCGTGTGGTAACCATTGGAGTCGAACTAGCCAAGCGTGGAATGCGCGCGATTTTACCAGACCAACTCTTACACGGAGACCGTGGTGTGCATCTAATTGGCGGCGAAATCTGGGAAATTGTAGCCAATAATATTAAAGAACTTCCTATTATAAAAGAAGAAATGAGACAACGCGGGCTTTTAGACGAAGCGAAATTTGGTGTATCTGGTTTAAGTATGGGTGGTATTTCAACATACGCGTTGTTCAATCAATATCCCGATATTACAGCAGCAGCGAGTTTAATGGGGAATGCGGATCCTGCTCGTTTTGCTAAATGGACGATTTCATCGGTTTGGATGACAGGAGCTACACAGGAGCAATGTGACGCGCTAGAAGCAGAAATTGAAAAGAACAAAGCCTTCTTAGATGCAATGGCGCTTGCGAAACATCCGGAACGTATTAATGGACGTCCGTTATTCTTATGGCATGGAACTGCAGATGATAAAGTACCATATGAATTGAATAAAGAATTTTATGAAACCATTAAAGACGAACCATATGCGAAAAATGTAGAGTGGCATGAAACACCAGGTCAAGGGCATATTGTGCCACATCAAGTGTTTGAAGATGTTGCTGACTTTTTCCAAAGAGTATTTCAATAGGAGAGTAGAAGATGACAGAAGAAAATAAAAATGCTGCAGAAGTAATGCAAGAGAAGATTTTAGAAGCGTTAGAAACAGTAATTGACCCAGAGCTTGGAATTGATATTGTAAATCTTGGATTGATTTATCGAGTAGACTTGAATGAAGAAGGGCATTGCCAAGTGGATATGACGCTGACGACAATGGGTTGCCCGCTAGCGGATATTATTACAGATGAGATTCATCGTGCGTTAGCAGAGATTGAAGAAGTGAAAACTATTGATGTGAAATTAGTTTGGTATCCAGCATGGAGCCCAGATAGAATGTCACGTTATGCAAGAATTGCGTTGGGTATTAGATAAGACAAAATCCCCACAGATGTGGGGATTTTTTTGTGCAATAAAATAAATTCTGTCAGATAAATACGTATGGTGAAATTATCATATATGATAATTTTCGAGGTGCATTTAGGGGGGTGAGTTGGATGTAGTGGGGTAAGGCGGCTCACATCGCGCAGGGGTTTATTGACTTTCTTTTCATCGCTCGCGATTCAAGAAAGTCTAATAAACTTTGCGGGCGAAAGACTACGAAGCAGAAAAACCTCACACTGTGAGGTTTTTCTTGTCTTCTGTCTTTCTGCCTAGTCTTCTCCAGGTCTCATAGGTCTCTTGTACTTACTTTTTGATTCTTGTCGGATGATGGTATGTGGGGATTTGCGGCCCGCGTTTGAGTTTCGAAAGAGCATTTGCATTTTTTCATCGTCGAAGAGTTCTAAGTTTTGATCGACAAAGTGACTCGCATCTGCTTTCCAATCCGAATGATAGTAATTAAATAATTCGGCCATAGCGACAGTTTTGTCGGTGGCGCTCCCTTTAAATTCAGGGTCTGTTACATCGGTTAAGTATTGTTGCATTTTTGCAATTCTATTTTTATCAAAATCTGCCATAGGATTCGCCTCTTTTCAGTCCTATTTTAGCATAGAAGCTATTTTCTTAAAAGAAATTTTTTCAAACCCCTGTTCATTTAAGTTGGAATGTTTTATACTGTTACTTGCTAATTTTTTGAAGAGGAGGGTGTCTGATGGCTAAAGATATGACGAGTGGGAAACCACTAAAATTGATTTGGAATTTTACCATTCCACTGTTAATCGGAAATTTGTTCCAACAATTATACAATATGGCGGATACCTTTATCGTAGGTCGTACCATTGGTGTGCATGCGTTAGCTGCGGTTGGGTCTACTGGAAGTATTGTCTTTTTAATCATCGGGTTTGCGACAGGGTTAACGGCTGGTCTTGCGATTCCATTAGCGCAACGGTTTGGTGCCAAGGATTATAAGGGCGTTAAACATAACTTTTATGTTTCCATTTTAATTTCGATTGCTGTGGCGATTGTATTAACCGCATTGAGTATGATTTTCTGTCGACAGATTCTAGAAATCATGCAGACACCATCCGAGATTATTGATGGAGCTTATGATTATTTAATCGTCATCTTTGGCGGTATTTTCTCCTCAATGGCTTATAATTTACTATCGAATATTTTCCGATCAATTGGAGATGCGAAAACTCCTTTATATTTTCTAGTAATGGCGTGTGTGATGAATATTATTTTGGATATCGTCTTTATCGCTGCTTTTGGAATGGGAGTTGAGGGAGCAGGATATGCAACGGTTCTTTCTCAAATCTTCTCAGCTATTGCCTGCGTCGTTTATATTTGGAAGAAGATTCCAGTGTTGCGCTTAACGAAAGAGGATTTAGTAGCGACACAGAAAGATATTCGAGAACATTGTCGTATTTCATTTCCAATGGCTTTTCAAGCTTCGATTATTGCCATCGGAACGATTATGGTCCAAATCGCGTTAAATCAATTAGGACCGACTTCGGTTGCGGCACACACTGCAGCACAAAAGATTGATCAGTTAGCGATTCTTCCAATGATGTCATTTGGAGTTACCATGGCTACCTATTCTGCCCAAAACTATGGTGCGAAGAAATATGATCGTATTTGGCTGGGTGTTCGTGAATGTATCAAGTTATCGCTAACCTTTGCGATTGGAATTGGGATTATTTTAAATCTCTTTAGTCCACTTCTTATTCGCGCATTCGTTGGAGAAGGGCATGAAGAAGTCGTTGAATTAGGACGACTATTCTTCCTTACAAACGGGACAACATATAGTTTTCTTTCATTATTATTTATTTACCGTTATACCTTACAAGGGGTTGGAAAAACATTCACGCCGACCTTGGCTGGAATTATGGAACTTATCATGCGTTCTGTAGCAGCAGTGATTCTTTCCAATATATACGGATTTGTTGGAGCAACAGTTGCAAATCCAATGGCATGGTTTGGTTCGATGGTCCCACTCATGATTGCGTATTATGTCTTTAAAAATAATATTCAAAATGGAGCAGAGCAGTAGTATCAAGCTACTGTTCTTTTTTTGCTTCAAATTATGGTATAATAAAACGAATATACATACAGCGAGGTGACGTCATGAAAACAGATATTCAAATTGCACAAGAAAACCAAATGCAACCTATCACGGTGATTGCCGAAAAACTTCAATTGACTCCTGATGACATCGAACCATATGGAAAATACAAGGCAAAGATTGATAAAAATGAGTTTCATAATCCAGAGAAATTTGGAAAACTCATTTTAGTGACATCGATGAATCCGACTCCTGCTGGAGAAGGAAAGTCTACTGTAACAGTTGGGCTTGGGGACGCACTAAAAGCTATTGGGAAGAAAACAGTCATTGCACTTCGTGAACCATCTCTAGGACCAACTCTTGGACTCAAAGGGGGAGCTACAGGTGGCGGTTATGCACAAGTGGTTCCTATGGAAGAAATCAATTTGCATTTTACAGGAGATATGCATGCCTTAACGACGGCGACAAATTTGTTATCTGCCATTATCGATAATCATATTCACCAAGGAAATGAACTAGATATAGATGCTAACCGCATTGTGTGGAAACGAGCGCTCGATTTGAATGACCGTGCGTTACGCCAAATTGAAATTGGGCTAGGTGGTCCGATTAATGGAGTGCCTCGCAAAGACGGGTTTGATATTACCGTCGCAACGGAAATGATGGCGGTACTTTGCTTGGCGAGTGATTTAAGCGACTTGCAACGACGCGTTTCAAACATTCTCGTGGCGTATACCCAATCAGGCGAACCCGTTACTGTGTTTGATTTAGGTGCGGAGGGAGCAATTACTGCATTACTCAAAGAGGCGATGAAGCCTAACCTTGTGCAGACATTGGAACATACACCGGCCATTGTTCATGGGGGGCCATTTGCTAATATCGCACACGGCTGTAATAGTGTGGTGGCGACGAGAATGGCATTGACACTTGCAGATTATGTAGTGACCGAAGCGGGGTTCGGGGCTGACCTTGGTGCGCAGAAATTCCTCGATATTAAAGTTCCTGTTCTTGGAAAAAATCCAGATGCAGTTGTACTTGTAGCGACCATTCGTTCGACGAAAATGCATGGTGGTGTTTCGCTCGATGAACTCGCAATTGGTGAAAATCTCGAGGCGATTCGTGAAGGTTTCAAAAATGTACGAAAACATATTGAAAACTTACAAACTTATGGTTTACCAATCGTTGTAGCCTTAAATGAATTTTTAACAGATACAAAAGATGAACAAGTCCTCTTTATGGAATTATGCCATGAGATGGGTGTGGATTGTGTTCTTACGAGTGTGTGGGAACATGGAAGTCAAGGCGGGTTGGCGCTAGCAGAGAAAGTGGTCCATTTATGTGATACGGAATTGACTTTCCAAGCAACGTATGATATGAATGCGACGATTCGTGAAAAAGTTGAAACTATTGCCAAGAACATTTATGGTGCTACAAATATTCATTATTCAGACGAAGCACTTACACAATTGAAGGAATTCGAAAAACAGGGATGGAACCATCTGAATGTGTGTATTGCCAAAACGCCATACTCATTCTCAGATAATGCGAAATTAAAAGGACGACCAACAGATTTCGATATTACGATTCGTTATTTCGTCCCTAAACTCGGTGCTGGATTTATTGTAGCGTTAACGGGAACAGTTTTAACAATGCCGGGACTTCCTAAAATTCCAGCAGCACTTGGAATTAGTGTTGATGACAATGGGAAAATTCAAGGGTTATATTAAGAGACTTGAAAGGAGTTTGCATGAAAGATTTTAGAGTCGATCATTTGAAAAAATCTTATGGTGCGAAATCATTATTAGAAGACGTGTCCTTTATTATTAACGAAGGAGAACACGTAGGCTTAATCGGTCAAAATGGGACTGGTAAGAGTACATTATTATCTATTCTTGCAGGAGTTGATTTTGCAGAATCGGGCGATATTACAACGTCTAACGATTTCAGAATTGGATACTTATCTCAGCAACCAGAATTAGAGGACGAAGATACGATTTTTGAAGCTTTATATAAAGGCGACCACCCAACGTTAAAAGTCGTTCATGACTTTGAAGAAGTGGTGGAACAATTACGAGAAAATCCAACGTCGGAAAGTCTTGCGAAACGATACAGCGCCTTAGAACAAAAGATGAATGAAATCGATGGATGGCAAGTGGAAGTTCAAATCAAGACGATTCTTCAAAAGATGGGATTAACGGATATCCAGAAAAAAGTGGGCACACTCTCTGGTGGTCAGAAGAAGCGTGTGGGTCTTGCAAAAGTATTGATGGAAGAACCGGACTTATTATTGCTCGATGAACCAACAAACCACTTAGACTTAGAAGCCATCGAATGGTTAGAAGGGTATTTAGCCAATTATAAAGGTGCGATGATGCTCGTTACTCATGACCGTTATTTCTTAGAACGTGCGGTAACGCATATGTTTGAACTCGTGAACGGTAGAATCGAAGCGTACGAAGGAAATTACGAGTCGTACTTAGAGCAACGAAGTCAACGAGAACAAATTGCTGCACGCATGTCGCAGAAACAAAAACGGTTATACTTAAGTGAATTAGAATGGATGCGTCAAGGAGCACAGGCTCGTTCAACAAAGCAACAAGCCCGTATTCATCGTTTTGAAGCATTAGAAAAAGATGTGAAGCAAACGACTTCTCAAGAGAAGCTAGTGATGGAGTTTGACCAAGCTCGTATTGGAAAACGCGTTTTTCAACTGGAAGATGCCTCTCTTTCGATTAATGGGCAATCTATCGTGAAGAATCTGGATTGGATTATTCAAAGTCAAGCACGCATCGGTATTGCTGGGGTGAATGGCGTTGGGAAATCAACCTTCTTAAATGCCATTGCCGGACAGATACCATTTGATAGTGGTCAATTTGTTGTCGGTGAGACCGTTCGAATCGCGTACTATAAACAACAAGATGAAGATATTCCAATGGATAAACAGCTGATCCAATATTTACGAGAAGAAGCGGAAGAAATCAAACGTAAAAATGGAGAAGTAGCATCCGTTTCAGAATTACTCGAAACTTTCTTATTCCCAAGACATTTACATGGAGCGTATATCCATACATTGTCTGGTGGAGAGAGAAGACGACTCTACTTACTTCGCTTATTAATGACAAAACCAAATGTGTTATTATTAGACGAACCAACGAACGATTTGGATATCGATACATTAACCGTACTCGAAGATTTCTTAGAGTCGTTTAATGGAGCAGTTCTTATCGTATCCCATGACCGTTACTTCTTAGATAAGACGGTCGACCAATTATTTGTCATCCGAGGCGAAGGGCAAACAGAACTATTCTACGGATCGATGAGTGAGTATTTAGAACAAGAAAAATCACTAGCAAAAGTTGCGGTGGAAACTCCTAAGGCAGAAGCGCCAAAAGTGGAGGTGCCAAAAGCAGCTTCGGCTAAGAAGATGACGTATCAAGAGAAGAAAGAATGGGAGACGATAGAAGCGACCATTCAAGAACTCGAAGAGAAACTAGAATTCTTGCAAGAGGAAATGAGTGTCCATGCACAAGATTTTGCCAAACTACAAGAATTACAAGAGGAATTAGACAAGACGGAAGAAGCAGCAAGTGCGGCTTACGAACGTTGGGAATATTTAGCAGAGCTAGCAGGGAATTAAAGAAAGGAACCGATATGACGAAACAATATAAAGATTTACTAAGAAAGATTTTAGAAGAAGGAACAACAAAAACAGACCGTACTGGGACAGGTACAAAGAGTGTGTTCGGATACCAAATGCGTTTTGATTTGCAAAAAGGATTTCCACTTTTAACAACAAAACGTGTGGCGTTCGGTTTAATTAAGAGCGAGTTGCTATGGTTCTTACACGGAGATACTAATATCAAATATTTATTAGAACATAACAACCACATTTGGGATGAATGGGCGTTTGAGCGTTATGTTTCTTCTCCAAAATACACTGGTCCAGATATGACAGACTTTGGACGTCGCTGCTTACAAGACGAAGCGTTTAACGAAGTATACCAAGAAGTGAAGAAAGACTTCTGTGAGAAAATTTTAACGGATGATGCGTTTGCGGCTGAATTCGGGGAACTTGGTAATATTTACGGTTCACAATGGCGTCACTGGAAAACTACAAAGGGTGAAACGATTGACCAAATCGCAGACTTACTCAACTTATTGAAGAATTCTCCAGATTCACGTCGTATGATTGTTTCAGCATGGAATCCAGAAGATGTGCCTAGCATGGCGCTTCCTCCATGTCACACAATGTTCCAATTCTATGTGGCTGACGGTAAATTAAGCTGCCAATTATACCAACGTAGTGCAGATGTGTTCTTAGGAGTGCCTTTCAATATCGCAAGTTACGCATTATTAACTCACTTAATCGCAAACGAAGTAGGATTAGAAGTCGGTGAATTCGTTCATACATTAGGCGATGCTCATATTTACTTAAACCATATGGAACAAGTAGAAACACAATTAGCGCGCGAAGAAAGAGAATTACCAACACTTGTATTAAAACATCCTGAAAAATCAATGTTTGAGATCGATGTTGATGATGTGATTGTAGAAGGATACAATCCGCATCCAACGATTAAAGCACCGATTGCCGTGTAATGGTGGAGGAGACAGATGTTAATTTATATTTGGGCTCAAGATGAACAAGGACTTGTTGGAAAAGACAACAAGCTTCCTTGGCGATTGCCGAATGATTTGAAATTCTTTAAAGAAGTAACGATGGGACAAACCATTCTCATGGGACGTAAAACGTTCGAAGGGATGGGGAGTCGCTTGCTTCCAGGACGTCGAACTATTCTTTTAACAAGAAGTGACGATTATGAAGTGCCAGGGGCTGAAGTCGTGACAGATGTAAAAGAAATTATTGAAGATGCCAAACACGAGGATATTTATGTGTGTGGCGGTGCCGAAGTCTACCGTCTTCTAAAAGACTATGTAGAACTGCTATATTGCACACGAATCCATCATACATTTGAAGGGGATACGTATTTTCCAACTGATTTTCCGTGGGACGATTTTATCAAGGTGAAATCTCACGAAGGAGAAGTGGACGAGAAAAATATCTATCCACATACGTTTGAAATCTACGAGAGAAAAGAGGAAACTCTATGACAACATGGCATGATGTCATTGGTGGGGAGAAGGAAAAAGAGTATTTCCATGCAGTACGTTCATTTGAACAGAGCGAGCGAAATCATCATAAAGTGTTTCCAGCTGCAGAAAATGTCTTCAAAGCACTTGAACTCACACCGTTTGATAACGTGAAAGTGGTGATTCTTGGACAAGATCCTTATCATGGTGACGGCCAAGCACATGGCCTTAGCTTTTCGGTACAAAAAGGAATCGCCTTGCCACCATCATTACTGAATATTTATAAGGAACTTGAAAGTGACTTAGGTATTCCAGTTGCAAAAAGTGGGGATTTAACCGCTTGGGCAAAGCAAGGCGTATTGCTTTTGAACACAGTATTGACGGTTCGTGCACACGAGGCGAATAGCCATCGTGGTCAAGGGTGGGAAACTTTTACCGATGCTGTTATTTCTTCTCTAAATCAAAGTGACCATCCAATTGTATTTGTATTGTGGGGGAAACCAGCACAATCGAAAGAAAAGCTGATTACCAATCCGAATCATTTGATTTTAAAGGCGCCACATCCAAGTCCATTATCCTCATACCGCGGATTTTTTGGAAGTAAGCCATTTAGTCAAATTAATAAATTTCTACAAGAAACAGGTCAAACGCCGATTGATTGGAGACTCTAATTGATTCAAAATTTATAAGACCATGAAATTTATATCTCTTTAGAATAAAAGCTTTCTATAGGATTGAATTGTCGAAAGAATAAGGATGCTATATAATTAGAAAAAAGAAGTGAGAAATAGGAGGATGAAAATGAAATTTAAAAGTAAATTATTTTATATTGCTTCATTTATTTTATCTTTTTTAGGATTTTATCTAAGGAATGCTGTTGTTGAAGCTGCTGGAGTCCAATATGAATTCTCAGTTAGTGAGTTCATTACGAAGAAGGAATCACTAGAATTAGTAATGACCGGATTGAGCGGAAGCGATATTATCACATCATTGGGATTGGTTGTACGGTTCTATGTATTGGTTTCATCATCTATGTGAAAATCCAAGAAAAGAATAATAAAAATAAATAGATATTCTGAAAGCTAAATGATATGGTTTAGCTTTTTTTGTTCTTTGATGAGCGTTCCTTTTTGAATTTTTTTATATGAACGATAAAATAAGAACAGATGTCCGAAATGGAGAAGGATAGATGCGAAAAATTTTACATGTGGATATGGATGCGTTTTTCGCATCGGTGGAACAAAGGGACCATCCTGAATGGAGAGGGAAGCCTGTGATAGTAGGTGGAAAACCAAACCAAAGAGGGGTTGTGTCTACTTGCTCCTATGAGGCGAGGGCTTTTGGGGTCCGTTCTGCGATGCCGACTGCAAAAGCGATGAAACTCTGCCCGCAAGCAATCCTCACGCCTGGGCGATATGAGTTGTATAAAGAAGTTTCTGCTCAGGTGCATGAAGTCTTTCGAACTTACACGGATTTAATCGAACCACTCTCGATTGATGAAGCCTATTTAGACGTCACCGATAATAAGAAAGAGATGACATCTGCGACCATGATTGCTCACGCGATTCAAATGGATGTCTATGAGAAAGTCGGACTTACTTGTTCTGTCGGGGTGTCCTTTAATAAGTTTCTTGCGAAAATGGCATCAGGGTATCATAAGCCTTCCGGAGTGACAGTTATTACACCAGAAAATGCGAAAGAGTTTATTCGAACGATTCCTATTGAAGATTTCTACGGCGTCGGAAAAGTGAGCGCTGAGAAATTGAAACAAGCGGGCATTTTAACGGGGGAGGATCTTTTTTTATTATCTAAAGAAGAACTCGAAAAAAAATTTGGGAAACTTGGCCCACGATTGTATTTGCAAGTACGTGGGGAGTCTAATGACCAACTAACGCTTCACAGGGAACGAAAATCGATTGGAACCGAACGAACGTTAATAAAAGATACAACCGACCAGGGAATTTTAACCGGATACTTGGAGGAGTTTGCGGAAGAATTAGAACAGTTGTTGAAGAAGAGAAGTCTTGCTGCAAGAACCGTCACGCTGAAGTTAAGAGATTCGGAATTTAATACAATGACGAAGAGTGTTACATTACGTGATTATTTGAATAAGAAAAATGAAATCTATTCAATCGGACTGCAACTGTTTGAAGAAATGATGGAAGAACGCCCGATAAGGCTGATAGGACTTACAGTTTCGCATCTTGAAAATACTAATAGACTCTATAAACAATTAAAACTGTTTTAAAATAATAGTACAGTTTCCGCGTGAGTATTAGTACAGTTTGATTGTGAAAATAAACAGTTTCGTTACTGAAAATAAATGAAAACAGAAAAACGATTGAACAAATAAGAATAAAAAAAAGACTTTATAAAGCGTAACAAAATAGAACTTTATTCACAAAGTTAACAGAAACGCTCTATAAAGTCTTCTTTGCTTGCATAATTCACAAAAGTTTGTTAAATTATTATACGATAGCAGAGGGAATAGTACAGTTTTAACTACCTGTTTTGTCTGTGAAGCACAATTTTTTATAGAAAAGGGGAAAAAAGAAGTATGGCAACGAAGAAAAAATTCAATCTCGATGCACTTTTCACACCAAATAACACGAACTTTGAAATGGTTCAAGTGTTAGACGCAGAAGGAAAAGTTGTAAATCCTGACTTAGTACCAGATTTATCTGACGACGAATTAGTTGAATTAATGACAGATATGGTATGGTCTCGTATTTTACACGAACGTTCAACTGCATTAAACCGTCAAGGACGTTTAGGTTTCTACGCTCCAACAGCTGGACAAGAAGCTTCACAATTAGCTTCAATTAAAGCTATTGAAAAAGAAGACGTTCTTTTACCTGGTTACCGTGATGTACCTCAATTAGTAAAACACGGTTTGCCATTATCACAAGCATTTTTATGGTCTCGTGGACATGTTGCAGGTAACATGTACCCAGAATCATTAAAAGCTTTACCACCACAAATCATTATCGGTGCACAATATGTTCAAGCAGCAGGTGTTGCGTTAGGTCTTAAAAAACGTGGTAAGAAAAATGTTGCAGTGACTTATACTGGTGATGGAGGATCTTCACAAGGGGACTTCTATGAAGGTATTAACTACGCTGGTGCATACCATGCACCTGCAGTATTCTTCATTCAAAACAATGGTTGGGCTATTTCAACTCCCCGTGAGTTACAAACAGCTGCTCCAACATTAGCTCAAAAAGCAGTTGCTGCTGGTATCCCTGGTATCCAAGTGGATGGTATGGACCCATTAGCAGTTTATGCTGTAACTAAAAAAGCTCGTGAATACGCAGTTGCTGGAAACGGTCCTGTGTTAATCGAAACAATCTGCTTCCGTTATGGTCCTCATACATTATCAGGTGACGACCCTACTCGTTACCAACCAGAAGGAATTCAAGATGAATGGGCTAAGAAAGATCCATTAATTCGTTTCCGTAACTACCTAACAGCTAAAGGCTTATGGTCAGAAGAAAAAGAAAACGAAGTAATCGAAGCAACTAAAGAAGAAATCAAAGAAGCAATTAAAGAGGCTGACAAACAACCTAAACAAAAAGTTTCATTCTTCTTAGAAACAATGTTTGAAGAACCAACAAACGTTATTAAAGAACAAATCGAACACTTTAAAGCAAAGGAGAATAAATAATTATGGCACAAATGACAATGATTCAAGCCATCACTGATGCATTGGCTGTTGAATTAAAACGTGATGAAAATGTCCTAATTTTCGGGGAAGACGTTGGTAAAAACGGTGGGGTTTTCCGTGCAACCCAAGGGCTTCAAGATGAATTCGGTGAAGACCGCGTGTTCAACACTCCTTTAGCAGAATCTGGTATCGGTGGTTTAGCAATCGGTTTAGCTTTAGAAGGTTACCGTCCAGTTCCTGAAATCCAATTCTTCGGATTCGTATTCGAAGTAATGGATAGCGTGGTAGCTCAAGCAGCTCGTACACGTTACCGTATGGGTGGAACTCGTAACATGCCAATCGTATTCCGTTCACCATTTGGTGGTGGGGTACACACACCTGAATTGCACTCAGATAACTTAGAAGGTTTAGTAGCTCAATCTCCAGGTTTGAAAGTGGTTATCCCTTCAAACCCATACGATGCAAAAGGATTATTAATTTCAGCTATTCGTGACAACGATCCAGTTGTTTACTTAGAACACATGAAATTATACCGTTCATTCCGTGAAGAAGTTCCAGAAGGAGAATACACAGTTCCTCTAGGAGTAGCTTCAGTAACACGTGAAGGTAAAGACATATCTGTAATTACTTACGGTGCAATGGTTCGTGAAGCTGTTAAAGCTGCTGAAAACTTAGAAAAAGAAGGAATCTCAGTAGAAGTTATCGACTTACGTACTGTTTCTCCATTAGACTTAGACACAATCTTAGCATCAGTTGAAAAAACTGGTCGCGTAGTTGTTGTTCAAGAAGCACAACGTCAAGCTGGTATCGGCGCAATGGTAATGTCTGAAATTTCTGAACGCGCAATCTTAAGTTTAGAAGCTCCAATCGGACGTGTTGCAGCTCCAGACACAATCTTCCCATTTGGTCAAGCAGAAAACGACTGGTTACCAAATGCTAGCGACATTGAAGCTAAAGTTCGCGAAACAGTGAACTTCTAATTCAACAATTCTCATTCTAAAGAGCCTCTCGCATGAGTGTGCTCTTTAGAGTTTTATTAAAATTAAGAAGGGATGTACAAGCATGGCTTTCCAATTTAAAATGCCTGATATCGGTGAAGGTATCGCAGAAGGCGAAATCGTAAAAATCGACATTAAAGTCGGAGATACAATTCAAGAAGATGATATTTTATTCGAAGTACAAAACGACAAATCTGTAGAATCTATTCCTTCTCCAGTATCTGGAACTGTTACAGCAGTTTTAGTATCTGAAGGAACAGTAGCTCACGTTGGTGATGTAATCGTTGAAATCGCAACAGAAGGCGGTTCTCACGCACCTGCAGCAGCAGCTCCAGCGGCACCTGCAGCACCTGCAGTAGCTCCAGCGGCACCTGCAGCTCCAACTGGAGTTCCAGCAGCAAGCAACCCTGGTAAATTAGTATTAGCAATGCCTTCAGTTCGTCAATATGCACGTGAAAAAGGTGTTGATATTACAGCAGTAGTTCCAACTGGTAAAGGTGGACGCGTAACTCGTGAAGACATCGATAACTTCGGTGGCGCACCAGTAGCAGCCCCTGCAGCAGCTCCAGCTCCAGTAGCAGCACCAGCTCAAGCATCTGCACCAGCAGCGGCTCCAGCTCCAGCTAAACCATTCGTTGGATCAGCAGAACGTGAAGAACGCGTTAAATTAACTCCAATGCGTAAAGCAATTTCTAAAGCAATGGTTAACAGCAAACATACTGCACCACACGTTACATTACATGACCAAGTTGAAGTTTCTAAACTTTGGGATCACCGTAAGAAATTCAAAGATGTTGCAGCTGCACAAGGTACTAAATTAACATTCTTACCTTACGTTGTTAAAGCTTTAGCAGTAGCAATGAAGAAATTCCCAGTATTGAATGCTTCTATTGACGATGCATCTCAAGAAATTGTATACAAAAACTACATCAACATCGGTATCGCTACAGATACAGATTTAGGTTTATTCGTTCCAAATATCAAAGATGCGAATGCTAAGAGCATGTTCGCTATCGCAGATGAAATTAACGCATTAGCTGCAAAAGCTCATGAAGGTAAATTAACTGCAGGCGATATGGGACAAGGAACAATTACAATTTCTAACATCGGTTCAGTAGGTGGCGGTTGGTTCACTCCAGTTATCAACTACCCTGAAGTTGCGATTTTAGGTGTTGGTACAATCGTTCGCGAACCAGTTATTAACGAAAACGATGAAATCGTAATCGGACGTAACATGAAATTATCATTAAGCTTTGACCACCGTATCGTGGATGGAGCAACTGCTCAAAAAGCTATGAACGAATTGAAACGTCTATTGAATGATCCAGAATTATTATTAATGGAAGCTTAATTCATTAAACTGATAGGAACGGCGTAGACACGTGTTTACGTCGGTTCCTTATTTGAAAACTTTTAAGAGGTGAAAAAAATGGTAGTAGGCGATTTCGCTATTGAACTAGATACAGTCGTAATCGGTGCCGGCCCTGGTGGATATGTTGCAGCTATTCGTGCAGCTCAAGAAGGTCAAAAAGTTGCGATTATCGAGAAAGAATATTTTGGTGGTGTCTGCTTAAACGTTGGATGTATTCCATCTAAAGCGTTAATTTCAGCTGGACATCATTACCAAGAAGCACAACACTCAGAAGTATTTGGTGTGACTGCTAAAGAAGTTGTTTTAGACTTCGCTAAAACTCAAGAATGGAAAGATAACCAAGTTGTTAAGAAATTAACTGCTGGTGTTGAGTACTTATTAAAGAAAAACAAAGTTGAAATTATTAAAGGGGAAGCGTTCTTAGTGGATGAGCACACTTTACGTGTTGTTACTGAAGACAGCGCTCAAACTTATTCTTTCAACCATGCTATCGTAGCTACAGGTAGCCGTCCAATCGAAATCAAAGGTTTCAAATTTGGCGGACGCGTTATCGATTCAACTGGTGGTTTAGGTCTTAAAGAAGTTCCTAAAAAATTAGTTGTTATCGGTGGTGGGGTTATCGGTTCAGAACTAGGGTCAGCATACGCTAACTTAGGTTCAGAAGTGACAATCCTTGAAGGTGCCCCAAGCATCCTTTCAATGTTTGATAAAGACATGGTTAAACTTGTTGAAGATAACATGGCTAAAAAAGGTGTTACTATCGTAACTAACGCAATGGCTAAAGAAGCTGTTGACAATGGTGACAGCGTAACTGTTAAGTACACAGTAGACGGCAAAGAAGAAGCTGTTGAAGCTGACTACGTAATGGTTGCTGTAGGTCGCCGCCCTAACACAGACGAAATTGGTTTAGATGTTGCTGGTGTTGAAATGACTGACCGTGGTTTAGTTAAAGTTGACAACCAAGGACGTACAAACGTTAAATCAATCTTCGCAATCGGTGATATCGTTCCTGGACCAGCTCTTGCTCACAAAGCAAGCTACGAAGGAAAAGTTGCTGCAGAAGCAATCTCAGGTAAACCAGTGGCTGTTGACTACCGTGCAATGCCATCTGTTGCTTTCACTGATCCAGAACTTGCTTCAGTTGGTTACACTCAACAACAAGCTAAAGATGCTGGTTTACAAGTAAAAGCTTCTAAATTCCCATTAGCAGGAAATGGTCGTGCATTATCATTGAACGCTACTGAAGGTTTCGTTCGTTTAATCACTACTAAAGAAGATAATGTAATCGTTGGTGCACAAGTTGCCGGCGTGAACGCTTCAGATATTATTGCTGAATTAGGTTTAGCAGTTGAAGCTGGAATGAATGCGGAAGATATCGCATTAACAATCCACTCACATCCATCATTATCAGAAGTAGTTATGGATACTGCTGAATTAGCATTAGGTATGCCAATTCACGTATAATTCTAAAGAATACGACAGAGGACTCGAGTTTTCGAGTCCTTTTTTTGTTTCGCTAAATACGAACGATTAATGCGAACAACTTTGAAATATCTATGTCTTTCTTCGGAATAGCTTGATTGGAGTAGGGGTTATCGCGTATAATGAAGCGTATAAGACCGAATGAAGGAAAGGCTTCATCAACCTCCATTCATCGAACCTTTTTGTATACGAAGGGGGATGTTTCATGTCAGAAGAGAAGAATTTTAAAGATTCCTATGTACTTTGTATCGGCGGAATGAACGTGGATAAGAAAGTCCAATTGCTCGAAAATCTCGTGCTTGAGACGAGTAATCCAGTGGTCTCGTCGCTGAGTGCCGGTGGTGTTTCAAGAAACATTGCCGAAAATCTTGGT
This sequence comes from uncultured Granulicatella sp., assembly GCF_938030755.1. Taxonomy (GTDB): domain Bacteria; phylum Bacillota; class Bacilli; order Lactobacillales; family Aerococcaceae; genus Granulicatella. The sequence continues at coordinate 29,590 of NZ_CALHIF010000020.1, forward strand.
CGTCTGGGGCTGCCCGTTAAGATGTTATCGGTAGCAGGCGATGACGAAAGTTTTACTTGGCTTGAAAAGGAGACTGAAGGCATTATCGATTTTTCACTTGTAGACCGATTAAAAGGAAAAACAACTTCGAATTATACAGCGATTTTGGACCTTCAAGGAGATATGTGTCTGGCTTTATCTGATATGTCTATCTGTGAGGAAATGACGCCTGAGTGGCTTTCTTCGCATGAAAAAGCGGTGAAAGATGCAGCGTTAGTCATTGCGGATTTAAATCTTCCACAAGAAACATTAGAAGCGCTAATACAGCTAACGAGTCAAGAGAAGATTCCACTGGCCATTATTCCAGTGAGTGGACCGAAGATGAAACGAATCCCTGACAATTTACAAGGAGTGACTTGGATTGTCGTCAATGCGGATGAGTCCAAAACGAGGTACGGAGAACATACGCTAGCTGAATTAGCTGCTTTATGGCAAAAAGACGGCGTAGAAAATATTGTGATTACTAAAGGAACGAAATGTGGTGTCTTTGCAGATGCTACAGGAGTCGTAAAGACTTTTACGCCAATAAAAGCAGAGCATGTCTGTGATGTGACAGGAGCAGGAGATTCCTTTTCTTCTGGAGTGCTCTATGGAGCTCTTATGGGGGCAAGCTTGGAAGAGTCGATTGGGTATGGATTAACAAATTCGTACTATACAGTTCAAGCTATTGAAACCGTTCGAAAAGACTTAAACGCTAAGTCATTTGAAAAAGAATATCAACAATTAATTAAAGGAAAGAGGTTTATCATGAATCCATTATTATCAATCAGCAAGGAAGTACAACACGCATTAGACAACAACCTACCAGTCGTAGCGTTAGAATCAACGATCATTTCACACGGAATGCCATATCCACAAAACGTTGAAATGGCTAAAACGGTAGAACAGATTATCCGCGATAATGGGGCTGTTCCAGCAACAATCGCTATCATGGATGGAAAATACAAAATTGGTTTAGAGGAAGCTGACCTAGAACGTTTAGCTAAAGAGAAACCAGTCGCAAAAGTATCTCGCCGTGACTTAGCTGAAACATTTGCAAAAGGTGTGCTCGGAGCAACTACTGTAGCAACAACTATGATTGGTGCGCACTTAGCAGGTATCAAAGTATTCGTAACAGGCGGTATCGGTGGGGTTCACCGTGGCGTTGAAGAAACAATGGATATCTCAGCAGACTTAGATGAATTAGGACAAACTCCAGTCACAGTTGTCTGCGCTGGTGCAAAAGCGATTCTTGATTTACCACGTACTCTTGAATATTTAGAAACAAAAGGGGTTCCAGTTGTAGGTTATCAAACAGACTACTTACCAGCATTCTACACACGTACTTCTGAGTACAAATTAAACAGCCGTGTAGACTCAGCAAAAGAAGTAGCGGAAATGATTCGTTACTCTGAATTACTTGGTCTTAAAGGTGGTATCTTAGTTACAAACCCAATTCCAGCTGAACACGAAATTCCACATGAAAAAATTGATGCGATTATCGATCAAGCGGTTCGTGAAGCAGACGAAAAAGGTGTTCACGGTAAAGATAGCACACCATTCTTATTAGCAAAAATCGTTGAGTTAACAGGCGGAGAAAGCTTGAAGACGAACATCCAGCTTGTTTACAATAACGCGAAACTTGGTGCGCAAATTGCAAAAGAATACCAAGAAGGAAAATAATTCAGTACTTAAAAGTACTCTTATGGATTACTCTGTATCCTTACGGATATCTTCATATTAGCGATAACGGGGCAGCGGTTCGAGCCCGAGGTCTCTCACCTTTAAAGTCTCAAAGAGGGCGTATGGATTCAAAATCCTACGCCCTCTTAGCGCAGTGGTTGAATGGAATGAGTTTCGCTGTAAACAGCTATCTCATTCCTATTCAACTTTGTGGGGGAAAGAAAACGAAAT
>NZ_CALHIF010000021.1 GCF_938030755.1 uncultured Granulicatella sp.
GTGTTCCGCATTAAATGTGAATTAGCAGGAGTAGCCCGCTTACGGACATACTCCTGCTTTGAAGCTTTAAAGGTGAGAGACTTCGGCTCGAACCGGTGCAACGTTACAGCTATTATAAAGAAATCCGCATGGTTCCTACGAAATCAACCATATAAAAAACAGCAAACCAGATTGATTTGCTGCTTGTTCTCTAAAATAAGTTTATGCTTTGGATGGTTTGGATAAGAAGAATAGGTAAAGTCCAAAGGCTAATTTAATAATGGCATCGATATAGGCGATGGTCACGAGGGAGCTTTGCGGAGAGAGGTATCCGACCGCTGCATTGATTACGCATGCCAATCCTAGGAAGATCATTGATTTTCCATGGACGAAGTAGTACGGGAAGAAATGGATCCCTGTTGCAAGAAGTGCACCTAACCAGATGAGTCTCCAGTTTTCTGATTCAAAGAATGGCCCTCCTAAGAGTACTAGCAAAATAAATAAGAGAATCACTGAGTATAACGATACTTTTCGTTGGAAAGGCGTTGAAGGTCCGTCCGAAAACTTATGAAGGACTTTTTTATTCAGATTGATAGAAAAGAAGCTCACCATATAGCCGATACTAAAAACCTGCATATTAATGATTTGTTCTCCACCTACAACTGTCGCGAGTGCAATCACGAATGCGACTGCGATGAGCCATAAGCCACACGCTTTTTTGTAGTTGAATTCTAACGTTTCTCCTTTGTTATAACCTAAAAATGACATACGAATTCCTCCAGTTCACTTTGAAACTTTTAACGACATCCTCTATTCTACTCCTGTAAATATCGGATTTCAATCATCGCACTTTTTATAATTGATTTGATTTACAAGAGTCGTAGCAGAATTGATTTCGAAGGAACTGCGGATTCTATAGTAGCAGTAACGTGTTACGCATTAAATGCGAATTAGGAGGTGTAGGAATTCATTCCGTACACCTCCTTTGAGGCTTTAAAGGTGAGAGACGGTACGGCTCGAACTGATGCAACGTTACAGTGATGATGAAGATATCCGTTAGAAAAGGCGGAATCATTTCTTTTATAAAGAGCACGCACCAAAGTACACTTAAATTTTCAGTAAATTCTACTTGCATTAGTGGTATTTTTTTATGGATACAAGTATACTAGAATAGTATATGCATAACGGAAAGGGGAATGTGAGATGACTCAAAATCCTGCTTTAGTTCAGTTGACAGAAAACGCAAAACAAATCTATCAACTGATTTCAAAACAAAAAACACATCTTTGCTTGGCGAAATGCCCTGCTTTCGAAGAGATTATTGACACACAATTATTTGGTTTATCAAAACAAGTAGAATTTGCTGTAACGATGGATTTAATCCATGCGAATGAAGGACATAAAATTATGGCAGATTTGGAGTATGCTTTAAATGATATGTATACCCAAATCTATGAAGAAACGTACCAAAAGTAGAGGAGGACTCTCGTGTTAAATTTTCATGAAAAAATGAAACGCCTCCTAAAAGTAGATCCGCTGATTATGGGGTTATATGTATTGCTTTCTGTATTTGGACTAGTAATGGTCTATAGTGCAAGTAGTTATTATGCCTTAGTCAATCAAGGAAACTCCGAAGCTTTTATGGTAAAGCAGCTCTTATATATCGTCCTTGGGGTGTTATTGGCGCTAGAAATTTCCATTCTCCCAGAGAAATGGATGAAGAGTGAAAAAGTGATGGGCGCTACTTTTGGGGTCATTTTTGTACTACTGGTTGTCGTATTGTTCACGAAAGGAATAAATGGGGCCAAGAGTTGGATTAATTTAAAAGTGTTTAACTTACAGCCTTCGGAATTAGTCAAACTTTTTGTAATATGGATTTCTGCCTATTTATATAGTAAGAATGAAAGAAGTAAGCGAGACTGGAGATTCTATTTAGCCCCAGGGGGAGTCACTATCTTCCTCTTTGGAATGATCATGCTTCAACCCGATTTAGGGACGGGGATGATTGTAGTTGCAGTGGCGCTTTTACTAGGGTTAATGACAGGCGTTTCCAATCGTGCATTAGCTTCCTGGGGGGCAGTTTTTGCATTTCTGTATGGAATTACGTATTTAGATCCTTCCATCTTTGAAAAAATTGGACTAAAAGCTTATCAAGTTAGTCGTTTTACATCATTTCATAATCCTTGGTCGGATGCAACAGGTTCTGGATATCAATCTATCCAAGGGTTTCTAGGATTGTCTAGAGGGGATTGGTTTGGAACAGGACTATCGAATTCTGTTCAAAAAACGGGATTCCTTCCAGAAGCCCATACGGACTTTATCTTAGCCATTGTTGGAGAAGAACTCGGATTTGTCGTTATTTTGGTCTTGATGCTGACAATTGTAGGATTTATTATTGCGATGATCTATAAAGGAAACAAGTGTCGAAGCCTGTTTGCAAAATACTTATGTTATGGAGTAGCCATTTTATTTTTAATCCAATCTGGAATTAATATCGGGGCGCTAGTCGGATTTGCACCGTTAACAGGGGTTCCACTGCCGCTTATCAGTTATGGAGGGTCTAGTTTCCTAGCCTCTAGTGTAGGGGTAGGCTTTGTACTTTGGGCCATTCGAAATGATCAAAAGCAAAAAGAACCAACTCCCCCAAAAGAAGAAGAGATTTCAGAAGAAGAACATAAAAGAGTAGAATTAAAAGCGATGTAGAAGGGAGAAAGAATGGAACAACAAGAAAGACAAGCGCTCGTTGTTTGGTTGTATACATTGAAACCAATTAAACAATTGAAGCGATTTGGAAATATTCATTATATTTCAAAGCGTTTGAAATATATCTACTTATACGTTGAAAAAGATGAAGTAGAAAGTGTGATGGAACGTTTATCTAATTTCCATTTTGTACGTAAAGTTGAGCCTTCTCTTCGAAAAGAAATTCGAATGGATTTCACTCAGATTCTTCCTGAATTAAGAGAAGAAATTGAAAAAGAGAAAGCTGAACAAAAAGCTTCAGAGAGACTATAGAAAAATCCGTGTACTCACTTTGTACACGGATTTTTGTCATTTATAAAAAGAGACCGATGAAGATCGAGAGAGTTCCTAGAATCGTAGCTACTACTAGAAAAAGAATAACAGAAGAATAGGAAAACACAATCCATTTTTTCCCTTCTGTTTCTGAAGAGAGTCGAAGAGAGAATGATTTCAAAAAATCTGTACGACTTAAGTAGGCAAAAAGTCCTAGCATTAAGAAAACTAAAGCGCACATAAATAAAGCGTTGCTAAAGTGTAGAAAGGAGAAGCCACTGGTGACGCTCACGAATAGTGCACAAAGAAGAATGATGCTACCGGAAAAGATTCCGATTTGTTTAAAATCAAATTTCATAAAGTTGCTCCTTTTCATTTATTCCTTACAATGTATCAGAAGTTTTGTAAAATCGCAATTTCTTTTGTGAAACTAATTAGTTGAAACTTTAATTCTTTAGATAGTATGATGAAACAGAATTAGAAGATAAATAATGGAGGTGTAAGGTTGAAAAACTATCTTAAATATATCGCAAAACGTGTTTTTTACATGTTTTTAACACTATTTTTAATTGCGACAATTACGTTCTTTTTAATGAAACTATTGCCGGGGTCTCCATACGCAAATGAGGAGCAACTAACGCAGGCTCAACTTGAAATTATGAATGCGAAGTATGGTTTAGATAAACCAGTATTCGTTCAATACTGGATTTATATTACGGGTTTATTCCGTTTAGATTTTGGACAATCTTTCCAATATAATTCGACGGTAGCGAATTTGATTTTCTCTAGAGTAGGACCTTCTTTCCAACTCGGATTCCAAGCGTTAATCTTTGGAACGATTGTGGGTTCTCTTTTAGGGATGGTGGCAGCCATGAGACAAAATACTTGGGTGGATACGCTAGCAACGTTCTTTGCGATTATTGGTCGTTCTGTTCCAAGTTTCGTGTTCGCTGTCGTTTTACAATTGTTGTTTGGGGTGATATTCCCTATTTTCCCAATTGCTTTATGGAATCAAGGGTTTGTTTCTTCTATTTTACCAACACTAGCACTGTCGATTTCTCCAATTGCTGACTCGGCTCGTTTCGTGAGAACGGAAATGGTAGAAGTGTTGCATTCGGATTATATTGAACTTGCTAGAGCGAAAGGATTAAGTCGTTTTGAAGTGGCATTTCGACATGGTTTTAGAAATGCAATTATTCCACTCGTGACGATTCTTGGACCGATGCTCGTAGGATTGATGACAGGGTCGATGGTTATTGAAAATATTTTTTCTATCCCTGGTATCGGTGAGCAATTCGTGAAGTCTATTTTAACGAATGATTATCCAACGATTATGGGAGTAACGATGTTGTATTCAACATTATTAGTTTTTGTGATTTTAATGGTCGATTTACTATACGCTTGGATTGATCCTCGTATTCGTATTACAGATGAAGGAGGGGAAGTATAATGGCAGAAGTATCTGAAAAAGACTTATTCCAAAGAGTAGATTTGAGTCGCACTGCTGACCGAGAAAAAATCGCTTCTCCGTCTTTAAATTTTTTACAAGACTCTTGGAGACGATTAACGAAAAATAAAGGGGCTGTATTTTCTCTAGTCATCGTCCTAGCGATTATTTTTCTAGCTATCTTGGCTCCAGTGATTGCTCCGTTTGATCCTCTTGAACAAAATGCGCAATTTGCAAATTTACCTGCTCGTATTCCTGGACTCTTTAGTGGTCTTCGAAATGGTGTAGATGTGTATGCGCAACAAGGAGTTCCTGAAGGTGTCAACTTCTATTTTGGTACAGATAATTTAGGAAGAGATTTATTTTCACGTGTTTTATACGGGACACAAACTTCATTGATTATTGCCTTTGCTGCTGCTTTGTTTGATATTACTATTGGAGTGACTTATGGAATTATTTCTGGATGGTTTGGAGGACGGGTAGATACCGTTATGCAACGATTCTTAGAAATTATTTCAGCAATTCCAAACTTAATTATTCTTGTTTTAATGTTATTAGTGATGAAACCAGGTCTCGTTTCGATTATCGTGGCGATTGGGTTTACAAGTTGGGTAACAATGGCTCGTGTTGTCCGTGCACAAACATTAAAACTAAAAAATCTTGAATATATTTTAGCTTCTCGTTCTTTAGGACAAAGCTTTTGGAAAATTGCCTTCAAGCATTTACTACCGAATATGGCAGGCTTGATTATTATTCAAACCATGTTTTCAATTCCTTCAGCAATCTTCTTTGAAGCCTTCTTAAGCTTCTTAGGAATTGGGATTCCAGTTCCGGATGCTTCACTCGGTTCTCTGATTAATGGAGGATATAAAACATTCCGTATTTATCCAAACTTAATGTGGTTCCCATCAGGAGTTCTCTGTGTTTTAATGATTAGCTTTAACTTGTTAGCAGATGGGCTTCGAGATGCTTTTGACCCGAAAATGAAAGATTAGGAGGATTCGAATGAGCGAAACAATTTTATCTATTGAAAACTTACGAATCCACTTCAAAACTTTCGCAGGAGAAGTACAAGCGATTCGTGGAGTTAATCTTACCTTGCAAAAAGGGGAAACCCTTGCTTTAGTGGGAGAATCTGGCTCTGGAAAAAGTGTGACTGCTAAAAGCGTGATGCAATTGTTGTCGAACAACGCGATGGTTAAAGAAGGCTCTATTCTATTTAAAGGGGAGAATCTCTTAGAAAGAAGCGAACGTGAAATGCAATCCGTTCGCGGAAAAGAGATTGCGATGATTTTCCAAGATCCAATGACCTCTTTGAATCCAACCATGAAAATTGGACGACAAATTGCGGAGGTAGTTATTAAACACGAAAAAGCTTCAAAAGAAGAGGCGTATAAACGTGCAGAAGAATTACTGAAGCTTGTAGGAATTCCAAATCCGAAAGAACGGATGAAGCAATATCCTCACCAGTTTTCTGGCGGACAGCGTCAACGGATTGTGATTGCTATTGCACTAGCGTGTAATCCTGATATTTTAATTGCTGATGAACCAACTACAGCTTTAGATGTGACGATTCAAGCACAAATTCTAGAGTTATTAAAAGAACTTCAATGTAAATTCCAAATGGCCATCATCTTTATTACGCATGATCTTGGGGTTGTGGCTAATGTCGCAGACCGTGTTGCTGTCATGTATGCAGGAAAAGTTGTTGAAGTCGGAACTTCTGATGAAGTTTTCTATAATCCTCAACATCCGTATACATGGGGCCTCCTTCGTTCGATGCCGACTTTACATACAGGAGATACTCTATACGCGATTCCTGGTTCACCACCAGATTTATTAGATCCACCTAAGGGAGATGCCTTTGCTCTTCGTAGCGATGTCGCGCTTGAGATCGACCGCGTAAAAGAACCACCAATGTTTCAAGTGTCTAAGACGCATTTTGCAGCTACTTGGCTTCTGGATCCCCGTGCGCCAAAAGTAGAAGTGCCTGAGGAAATTTTAAGAAGACGTAAAATCTTTTTTAGAGAAGGAGGTACGTCTAATGACTAGTACAACTGAAAAGAAGAAACTGGTTGAAGTGAAACACTTAAAGCAGTATTTTGGAACAAAGAAAAATGTCGTAAAAGCCATTGATGATATTTCCTTTGACATATACGAAGGAGAAACATTCGGGTTAGTAGGAGAATCGGGTTCTGGAAAATCAACCACAGGAAGAGCACTATTACGTCTATACCAACCTACAGATGGAGAAATCCTTTTTGAAGGGAAAAATATTGCGACACTAACAAAAGGGAAGGAACTGCTTGAGTTTCGAAAAGAAGCGCAGATGATTTTCCAAGATCCTTACGCTTCACTAGATAGCCGGATGAAGGTGCGTGATATTATTGCAGAAGGTATTGATATTCATCATTTGGCTGCAACAAAAGAAGAACGAAACCAAATGGTCGATGAGTTGCTAGAAACAGTGGGGCTTAACCGAGAACATGCCAACCGTTATCCGCATGAATTTTCAGGTGGTCAGCGTCAACGAATTGGGATTGCTAGGGCGCTTGCCTTAAATCCAAAATTCATTGTTTGTGATGAGGCGATTTCTGCACTAGACGTTTCCATTCAAGCACAAATTGTGAATTTACTAAAGAGACTCCAAAAAGAAAAAGGACTTACTTATCTCTTTATAGCCCATGATTTATCTATGGTGAAATATATTAGTGACCGGATTGCTGTCATGTATCGTGGCCGTATTGTGGAAATGGGCTCTGCTGAATGTGTCTACACGAATCCACAACATGCGTATACGAAGAGTTTGCTATCCGCTATTCCTCTTCCAGATCCTCGTGAAGAGAAAAATCGAAAACGGATTGTTTATAAAGGTGAAGATTTTAATGAAAATGCAACTTTGCAAGAAGTAGAACCTGGTCATTTCGTTTTAAGATAATGAAAAATAGAGGAAAATCGTACTTTTTATGGAAGCTATAGACATTTTTGGTAGAATTCTGTAAAATAACAGTACTATCTGAATTAATAGATAGTCCGCTTTCGTACGCGGATGAATAAGGGTGGGGGATTTGGTGGCATTTCCTCGTAGGAAACCTTAATGAGAAGGGAGAGAAAGTTATGTCAAATCAAGTAGTTTTTGATAAAGTAGCTCAATTGATTGCAAACCGTTTTAGCGTTGACGCTTCAACAGTAACGGAAGGCATGACATTCCAACAAGACTTAGGCGCAGATTCACTAGATGTCGTGGAATTAGTTATGGAATTAGAAGATGAATTTGGAATTCAAATTTCTGATGAAGATGCAGAAAACATCACAACAATTGGAGACGCAGTGAATTATATCACTGAACATCAAGCTTAATATTCAAAAGGAATGGTAGAAAAAATCTACCATTCCTTTTTTATTACCAAAGAAATAAAATATTCACGATGTTCATAAATTAAAGACATTTTCAACATAATGTGTACTGAATATTGAAATGGCGCGGTTTTTAACATTAAAAATAGATGAAAAAATATTAAAAATATAATGAGAAAGAATATTTTAGGTTGCAGTGAGATGGGAATAAGAGTAAAATCTAAGATATTCTAAAAACAAATCCAAACTTGGAGGGAAATACATGAACAAAAAAGCAATTGCTGGTTTATTAGGTGCTGCTTCATTAGTAACTTTAGCTGCATGTAATAATAACAACAAAACAAGTGGTGATTCTTCATCGAATGCTAAAACTGAAGAACGCAAATTCGCTTCTGATGTAACAAACGAAGGGACTGTTATCAAAGGCGGAACTATTAACTACGCTGTGGTATCTGCTTCACCATTCAAAGGGTTAATTAACCCATTATTATACGTGGACTCAGGTGACGGTAGTTTAGTAGACTTCGCATTCGCGTCATTATTTGAATTCGATGCAAACCAACGCATTAAAAAAGATGGCGGTATGATGGAGTTCACTCTAGATAAAGAAAATAAAATTGTAACATTAAAATTACGTTCTAAAGACTATAAATGGTCTGACGGACAACCTTTAACAATCGACGACTACATTTTCACTTATGAATTCGTAGGACGTAAAGATTACGACGGAGTTCGTTACGATGAAAATGCTGAAAACATCGTTGGTATGAAAGATTTCCACGAAGGTAAAGCAGATAAAATCTCAGGACTTGAAAAAGTGGATGACCAAACTGTTAAAATTCACTTAGAAGAAGTTTACCCAGCTTTAGAAATGGGTGGTAACGCAATCTTAGGACAAATGTTACCAAAACATGTCTTCAAAGATATGTCTTATGAAGATGCAGTTAAATCAGAAAAAAGCCGTACAAATGTTGTAGGTAACGGACCATTTGTCGTTGATAAAGTAGTTCCTGGTGAATCTGTAACATATAAGAAAAACCCTTACTACTACAAAGGCGAACCTAAAGTGGATGGCTTAAAAGCGGATGTTGTATCTCCAGATTCAATCGTCCAAGAAATGAAAGCAGGTAAATATGACTTTGCTTCAATGCCTACAGATCAATACGATACTTATAAAAATCTATCAAACATTAATTTATTAGGTACGATTACAAACTACATTGCTTATGTTGGTTTCAACATGGGTCACTTTGACAAAGATAAAGGGGAACACGTATTTGAACCAGGTAAGAAGATGAGTGATCCAGCTTTACGTAAAGCAATTGCTTATGCATTAGATAACGATCAAGTAGCAAAAGAAACTTACCAAGGATTACGTATCTCTGCTAACACATTATTATCTCCATTCTTTGGTGAAATCTATGCGGATAAATCAGAAGTCCCAGGATTCACATATAACCCAGAAGAATCTAAGAAAATCCTAGCAGACGCAGGTTATAAAGATACTGATAATGATGGTTATGTAGAAGACAAAGAAGGGAAACCATTAACCATCACATTATTAGTTCCAGCTGGTAGCCAAACAGATGATGCGGTTATTCAACAATACATCGAATGGTGGAAGAATGTTGGTCTACGCGTTGAATTATTAAACGGCCGTGCGTTAGAATTTAACGCATATGCTGAAAAATTAACAAAATACGCGGATGACTTTGATATGTGGTTAGGTGCATTCACAATTGGTTACAACCCTGACCCAGATGGATTATACGGACCAAAAGCTCGTTTTAACTTCGGTCACTATGTAAACGATGAACACACTAAATTAATTAGTCAAATTGCTTCATCAGAATCATTTGATGCAGCTAAACGTGTTGAATTGTTCAAACAATGGCAAAAATTCGTGTTTGAAAATCCATTCCAACTTCCACGTTTCAACAGTTACTCATTACAAGCAGTAAACAAACGTGTGAAACATGTAGATATCGCTCAAGGTAAAGAAACTGGATGGGAACAAGTAGAATTACTTTCTGATACTGGTGTTGCTGAAAAATAATTGAATTAAATTTTATTTTAAGACCTTGCTTTTGCAAGGTCTTTTTTTTGTATAAAAAGAGGTTTAAATTGAAAAGAATTCTTATTAAAAGCAGTCTAAATCCTGTACTTAAAATAAAGTTAAAAAAGAATAGAGATTTTTCTTGCAAATAATTAAAATTCTGTTAGAATTAACATCAAGAATTAATTTGTCAGACAATTCATCTGAAGTTAGGATGGACTCGAAGTCTGAGAGTGGAGGAAAAATGAAAAAGAAGAGCTTATTATTCTTATCAGCTGCAGCGGCAGCAGTAACATTAGCAGCATGTGGGAATGCTAATAATGGAAATAGTGGAAACACTTCATCTGAACCAGCAAAAGCAAGTTCAAAATCAAAATTTAATGCAGAAGTTACTCATGAAGGAACTGCAATTAAAGGTGGAACATTAAAATACGCATTAGTAGCAGCTTCACCATTCAGTGGTATTTTTATTGATGAATTATCAACGAACTCTACTGACTCAACTATTGCAAGTCAAGTAGATCTATCAATGTTCGAGTATGATGAAAACCGTAAGTTAACAAATACAGGTTTAGCTTCATTAGAATTAGACGTTGAAGGAAAAACAGCAACTGTAAAATTAAATGCAAAAGACTATAAATGGTCAGATGGACAACCGTTCACTATCGATGATTATATCTTTGCGATTGAAGCAATCGGTAATAAAGACTATACAGGGTCTCGTTATAATGACCGTTACCAAAACATTGTTGGAATGAAAGACTTCCACGAAGGCAAATCAGATAAAATTTCTGGTGTGGAAAAAGTGGATGATTATACAGTGAAAATTCACTTTGAAAAAATGTTACCTTCTATGCAATTAGCAGGTGGAGCGATTCCAGCATATACAATGCCAAAACATATCTTCAAAGATATTCCAGTTAAAGATTGGGAACAAAGTGAATATGTACGTGGTACAAAAGTAGTCGGCTTAGGACCGTTCACGATTGAATCCATCGTGCCAGGGGAATCTGTAACCTTAAAAGCAAATGAGAACTTCTATAAAGGTCGTCCTAAAGTAGATAAAATGGTGATGCAAGTAGTTTCTCCAGATTCAATCGTTTCAGAAATGAAAGCTGGAAACTACGATATCGCAAGCATGCCAAGTGCTCAATATGAAGCATTTAAAGATTTAACAAACGTAACATTCTTAAGCTCATTTGCGCCTTCATATGAATACATTTCATTCAAATTAGGAACATTTGACAAATCACAAGGTAAAAACGTAACGAATCCAAAAGCGAAAATGAGCGATCCTGCTCTTCGTCAAGCAATCGGTTATGCACTAGATATCGATTCAGCTGGTGAAAACTTATATCACGGATTGAACTATGGTACAAACTCTATCATCTTACCATTCTTCAAAGATGTATATAACAAAGAGCAAGAAGGATTTACTTATAACCCAGAGAAAGCGAAACAATTATTAGATGAAGCGGGTTATAAAGATGTTGATGGTGACGGAATCCGTGAAAATAAAGATGGTTCTAAATTAACGATTAACTTTGCTGCGCGTACTCGTGACGCAGCGAATGAATCATTAATCCAACAATACTTAATTTGGTGGAAAGAAATTGGTTTAGATGTACAACTTTATACAGGTCGTACAATTGAATCAAATAACTTCTACGTTAAAATTCAAGCAGATGATCCAGAAATCGATATGTTCGCTGGTGGTTGGGGAACAGGTTATGATCCAAACCCATCTAACTTATTTGGTGAAACGGCTAAATTCAACTTTGCTCGTTATGTAAATGAAAAAGGTACTGAAATTATGAAGAAAATTTCTTCAACAGACGCTTTTGACGATGCAAAAAATAAAGAGTTCTACAAAGAATGGCAAGCATATGCTAAAGATGAAGCTTTTATGATTCCAACTTTAGTAGGGGATAGTGTAACTGCTGTTAATAAACGTGTGAAATATTATGACACTTCAATTGCAACAAGTGGTTCTAAATCTCAAGTTTATCAAATTGAATTGACGTCTGAAGATGGAGCAAAATAATAAACTGAAGACAAGTCTAGGAAATTTCCTAGGCTTGTTTTGTTTTTGAAATTTTCTTCAAAAATGAGTAAAAAATGATAAAAATTAAAATAAGATTAAAAAACACTTGCAATTTGATAAAAAATCGAGTATTATAATCCCAACATAAATTTATGGATTCGAAATAAGAGCAAAACAAAAGAACGGAGAATGAATATGAACAAGAAAAAAATGATGATTTTGTTTTCTGCAACGACAGCTTTAACATTAGCTGCTTGTGGCGGAAATAATAGTAGTTCGTCGACAACAAGTACTGAAGCCGGTACAGCCAAAACGAAGTATGCATCAGAAGTCACTCATGAAGGCACACCGATTAAAGGTGGCACATTAAAATATGCTATCGTATCTTCATCACCGTTTTCTGGGATTTTTGCTGATGAGCTATCTCAAGACGCTACCGATTCAAGTATCGGAGGGCTTGTGGATGAAAGCATGTTTGAATATGATGAGAACCGTAAATTAACCAATACGGGTCTAGCCAGTATCGAATTCGATGTTGAGAATAAAACAGCAACGGTTACTTTAAATTCAAAAGAGTATAAATGGTCTGATGGGCAACCAGTCACAATCGATGACTATATCTTCGCTTATCAAGCTATCGGAAATAAAGACTATACAGGTGTTCGTTACGATGGTGATTTTAAAAATGTCGTCGGAATGGAAGAATATCACAGTGGGAAAGCAGACAGCGTCTCTGGTCTTGAAAAAGTGGATGATTATACTGTAAAAATTCACTTCAAAGAAATGAGCCCTTCAATGCAATTAGCAGGTGGTTCTGTTTCTGCTTATATTATGCCAAAACATATTTTCAAGGATATTCCTGAAGCGGAGTGGGAACAAAGTGATTACGTTCGTGGTAAAAAATTCGTTGGTCTTGGACAATTCAAAATTGATTCTATTGTAGCCGGTGAATCTGTGACACTCGTTCCAAATGAACACTATTATAAAGGTGTCGCAAAAGTTGATAAAGTCGTAATGGAAGTCGTTTCACCAGATAATATTGTGTCAGAAATGAAAGCAGGGAACTACGATATCGCGACAATGCCAAACGCGCAATATGAAGCTTATAAAGATTTAACAAATGTGACTTTCTTAAGTTCACAAGCTTCAGCCTATGAGTATATCGGTTTCCACTTAGGGAAATATGATACTGCTACAGGTAAAAACGTAACAAATCCAAATGCAAAAATGAGTGATATAAACCTACGTCAAGCGATGGCGTATGCACTAGATATTGAAGCAGCGGGTCAAAACTTGTATAACGGATTACAACATGCCACAAACTCTATTATCATTCCGTTCTTTAAAGATGTTTATAATAAAGACCAAGAAGGATTTACTTACAATCCTGAAAAAGCGAAACAATTATTGGATGAAGCAGGTTATAAAGATGTGGATGGAGATGGACTTCGTGAAAATAAAGACGGCTCTAAGTTGAAAATTACTTTTGCCGCTCGTACACGTGACGAAGCCAACGAATCATTAGTACAACAATACTTAAACTGGTGGAAAGAAATCGGGTTAGACGTTCAACTGTACACAGGACGTACGATTGAATTGAACTCATTCTATGATAAAGTTCAAGGAGACGATCCAGAAATCGATGTGTTTGCAGCAGGATGGTCAACAGGTTACGATCCAAACCCAGAAGGATTGTTCGGGGAAACAGCGAAATTTAACTTTGAACGTTATGTAGATCCAGAAGGAACTGCAATCATGAAGAAAATCAGTTCGACAGAAGCCTTTGACTCAGCTAAAAACATTGAGTTCTACAAAGAATGGCAAAAGTACGTTCATGATAAAGCGTTTATCTTCCCAACGTTAGTCGGAGAATCGATTACTGCTGTTAACAAACGTGTGAAATACTTCGATGTTAACTTAGGTAGTCAAAAATCAGCTCTATATCAAATCGAATTAACGAGTGATACAGCAGCGAAATAAGGTTTCAAAAAGACTGGCACTGCCAGTCTTTTTTGTTCCTATAGAAAAAAGCTTTAAAAGAAAGATCAATTGGAAGATTTTTATTTCATTTTTTAGAATGAATCAAAATTAAAATAACATGAGAAAAGTTAATTTTTTGCTCATAAATAATAGCATTCGAGCCTAATTCATGGTAAACTAAAAATACGTTGTATTTGCGCTGGAATTGTCTTACAATTTGCATTCAAGCTGGAAGCAACGTATAATAGAAACAATGTTTATTATTTTAAAATACAAATAGTTACACTACAAAAAATAAGGAGGAATCGGATTTGACAATTGATAAGCCACTATTAGAAATCAATAACTTGCACGTTGGTTTCCGTATCAAAGATGATTTTTATGATGCAGTAGATAATGTATCACTTACATTAGAAAAAAATGAAATTTTGGCCATTGTTGGGGAGTCAGGATGTGGGAAATCTACATTAGCGACAACAATCATGGGATTACACAATAAAAACAACACAAAGATTACTGGAGACATTATTTATAATGATGTGAATTTAGTAAACTTAAATGAAGCGTTATATAACAAAATTCGCGGAAATGATATCGGAATGATTTTCCAAGATCCATTGGCTTCATTAAATCCTTTGATGACGATTGGTGCTCAAATCGACGAAGCTCTTTATTATCATACAGATTTAAATGAAAAAGAACGTACTGAACGCGTATTAGAATTGTTAGGACAAGTAGGGATTCCAAATCCACAACGTACTTACAAACAATATCCACATGAATTATCAGGTGGGATGCGTCAACGTGTGGTTATCGCGATTGCATTATCATGTAAACCACCAATCATCATTGCCGATGAGCCAACAACTGCCTTAGACGTAACCATCCAAGCGCAAATCTTAGACTTATTAAATGATATCCAAAAAGAAACAGAGTCTGGAATTATCTTAATCACTCACGACCTTGGGGTAGTAGCAGAAACTGCTGACCGTGTAGCCGTGATGTATGCTGGACAATTTGTAGAAGTAGCACCAGTTGCTGAATTATTTACAAACCCACAACATCCTTATACGCGTTCATTACTACAATCAATCCCACAAGCGGGTTCAGAAGGTCAAGAATTACACGTAATCAAAGGAACAGTGCCACCATTACCAAAATTACCACGTAAAGGTTGCCGTTTCGCACCACGTATTCCGTGGATTTCAGCGGACGCTCACGAAGAAGATCCAACTCTTCACGAAGTTGGACCAAATCACTTCGTTCGTTGTACTTGTTATAAACATTTCCATTTTGAAGGGGAGGAAGCATAATGAGCGGTTTTGTAACTATTGAAGATTTAAAAGTTCACTATCCGATTCGTAGTGGCTTCTTTAACCGAGTAACGGATCATGTTTATGCGGTTGACGGAGTGTCACTTGAAATTGAAGAAGGAAAAACATACGGTCTTGTTGGAGAATCAGGTTCTGGTAAATCAACTATCGGTAAATCGATTATTGGTCTAGAACACGTAACAAGCGGTAAAGTCATTTACGAAGGACAAGACGTAACAAATAAAGCACGTCGTCGAACTTCAGACTACAACCGTAATGTACAAATGATCTTCCAAGATTCACTATCAAGTTTTAACCCTAAAAAACGTATCTTAGATATCGTGGCTGAGCCATTAAGAAACTTCGAACGTTTATCTCCAGATGAAGAGAGAAAACGCGTTATTGAATTAATGGAAATCATCGGATTATCTGAAGAAGCATTATTAAAATATCCACACCAGTTCTCAGGGGGTCAAAGACAACGTATCGGTGTTGCTCGTGCCTTAGCAAGTAACCCACGTTTAATCATCGCCGACGAACCAGTATCAGCGTTAGATTTATCTGTACAAGCGCAAGTGTTAAACTACATGAAACGTATCCAAGATGAGTTCAACTTAAGTTACTTATTTATTTCCCATGACCTTGGGGTTGTAAAACATATGTGTGATGAGTTATTCATCATGTACCGTGGACGTTTCGTTGAGACTGGACATGCTGAAGATATTTATGCAAATCCACAACACATTTATACTAAACGTCTATTGTCTGCGATTCCGGTAATCGACCCTGAAAACCGTGAAGCAAACAAACTTCGTCGTAAAGAAGCTGAGAAATTCTACCAAGAAAATCAAAAACTTTATTATGATGAAAACGGTCGTGTGTTCGATTTACAAAAAATCTCTGACTCACACTTTGTTGCATTAAATCCAAAAGGAGGAAACTAATTATGTGGAAAACCATTTTACGTCGTGTGTTATTGATGTTGCCACAAATCTTCATCCTTAGTGTGCTAGCATTCTTAATCGCGAAGATGATGCCGGGGGATCCATTTACAGGTTTAATTACTCCAGAAACGGATCCAAATACAATTGAAGCTTTACGTGTGAAAGCCGGATTTTATGATCCAATTCCTGTTCAATATTGGAACTGGATTTCAAAAGCATTCCGCGGAGACTTCGGTCAAAGTTATACTTATAAATATGAAGTAACAAAATTAATCGGTGAACGTATTGGTAACACTGTATGGTTATCATTACTAACGATGATTCTAACTTATTTAATTGCATTACCATTAGGGATGATTGCAGGTCGTTTCCAAAACTCTTGGGCTGATAAAGCAATCGTAGTATATACCTTTATTACTTACTCAATCCCAGTATTCGTATTCGCGTTAGTATTATTATGGTTATTTGGTTATACATTAGGTTGGTTCCCAACTCGTGGATCTGTCGATTCAGATGTAGTTGCCGGAACAATGAGTTATTATATGAACAAATTCCACCATATGATTTTACCAGCGTTTACGATGGCGATTCTTTCGACTACAGGTACAATTCAATACTTACGTACAGGGGTTATCGATGCGAAAAGCCAAGACTATGTTCGTACTGCACGTGCGAAAGGGGTTCCTGAAAATGTTGTGTTCAACCGCCATATCTTCCGTAACTCAATCTTACCGATTGCAGCTTTCTTAGGATATGAATTCACTGGTTTAATCGGTGGTTCTGTGTTTATCGAAAATATCTTCTCATATCCAGGAATGGGGAACTTATTCGTATCATCTATTACAGGACGTGACTACTCAGTAATCTTAGCGTTACTATTACTATTTGGTACAGCGACACTTTTAGGTACGCTATTATCAGATATTATTATGAGTATTGTAGACCCACGTGTTCGTGTACAATAATAAAAGGAGGAGTAGCAAATGGAGCAAAATAATGTAAATACAGTTGAAGAAACTGTCGTTGAAGAAAGCACCGTATCTACACCGCCTGCTGGTTTTCAGGTTATTGTACGGGAGTTTTTAAAAGATAAAATTGCCTTAGCAGCGTTAATTTTATTAGTGTTAATTTTCTTAGTGATCTTTATTGGACCATTTTTTATTAATGAAGATACAGCTCTTAAAGTAAACATTTTAGGTCGTTATAAAGCGCCAACCAATGCACACTTGTTAGGGACTGACGAAAGTGGTCGTGACGTTTTAGCCCTCTTAATTATCGGGGCTCGTAACTCGGTGTTAATCGGTTTCTCAGTTACAATATTGACATGTATCGTTGGTATCTTTGTCGGATTGATTTCTGGTTACTACGGTAAATGGGTGGATACAACTATCATGCGTGTGGTTGACTTTATCATGATTTTACCAACATTGATGATCATCATCGTGTTCGTAACAGTAATTCCAAACTACACAATGTTCCATTTCGTATTTATCATGACAGCCTTCTATTGGGTAGGTTCTGCTCGTTTATTCAGAACACGTACTCTTCAAGAAGCAAGTTTAGACTATGTAAATGCATCTAAGACATTAGGTTCAAGTGACTTTAGAATCATGTTCCGTGAAATCTTGCCAAACTTAAGTTCATTAATTATCGTTAACTTAATCTTACGTTTAGCAGGGAACATCGGTATTGAAACAGGGTTAACTTACTTAGGTTTCGGTTTACCATTTACAACACCATCACTTGGTACATTAATCTCTGCAGCAAAAAATGCAGATATCATCGAAAACAAATTATGGGTTTGGTTACCAGCTACAATCCTAATCTTAGTGATGATGTTATGTATCAACTATGTTGGTCAAGCATTGCAACGTGCAGCGGATTCTCGCCAACGTTTAGGCTAATCATCAAATTACAAAAGAGATTGAAGGAAGCTTCAGTCTCTTTTTTTGTGGGAAAAATCTAAAAAGTAATTTTTCTCGTATCTAATAGAGAAGAAAAGTGTAGGAGTTCGGTGTTTGGTTGTGAAATAGAAGGGAATCTAGTAAAATAGAGAATACAAATGGCGAAAGGAGTGGCCACGATGTACGTAAGTGAATCATTTGAAACAGTATTAAAGAACCGTGAATTGCAACTGGATAAAAAAGATTTAGGGGATGGTGGAATAGCCTTTCTTGGTCTGTATTCAGAAGGAGAAGATGAGTTTCCGTTTAGCGTCATTTTTGAGGATAGCCAGGACCGTACCGATTACCAAATTACTTATGAAGGAATCGGAAATGGAAAAGACTTAGACTTAGATTTATTTGATGTACTTTTTACCATTAATCGCTTAAACCAGGAGTTAGTGGCCTACTATACACTACTCATGGATCCAGACGGTGAACTTTTTATTCGCTATGTGGGAAGAGTAACGCCATTTGAAACTTTTACTTTGTATGAATTACTCGTGATGGGTTCAAAAATTGCCTCAGAAGTACGAAGAACATTATTAGAGTTAAAGGATGAGAACGATATTTAAGAAGTATTCCGATTTGATAAAGCCATTCGACATTATTATTGTACTCGTTTTATTGGCCTTATCATTTTTACCCAATGCCATTTATGCTTACCAACAAGCAACCGTTAAAGAAGAAGCCAAAATATATGCCATCATTACCATTGATGGGGAGGAAGTTCAGCGTATTGAGTTGAGCGAAAACACTCCTCGTGAAGAGTTATATTTTGAACCTCATGATAATCAATATAATATTATTGAGGTTGACGGAACTAGAATTAGAGATAAAGAGGATAATAGTCCAGATCAGATTGCTGTGAATACGGGTTGGATTTCTAAGCCAGGGCAAACAAGTATTTGCTTGCCACATGGATTGATGATTGAAATTATTTCAACTGAACCTGCCAACAGTGAGAATGACACCATTATTCCGTTATAAAACAAGAGAAAGTTCGCTATGGTTGTAGCGGACTTTTTTGTTTCTCGACGGTCCCCATTCCAAGGAGGAGAGCATTTTGCCGGTAGCCTTTAAGCTGCGCCAAATTAACTAAAATCACACAGCGCATTTATTATAACAAGGCCTATTTCAGAGCTTTTAAAATAAGGAGTTCCTCTTAGTAAGAATTTCTCTTTGAATGAGACGATGAGGAGAATCAAGCGGATTTTATAATCGCAGTAATGGGGAATGACACGAAATGCGAATTAGGAGCCGTAGGAAGTTCTTCCTTACGGCTCCTTTGAGGCTTTTGAGGTGAGAGACTACAGGCTCGAACCGTTGTCCCATTACAGCTATTATAAAGAAATCCGCAAGGATTCGAATCATCATCATCTCCTCAACACTCAAGAAGGAGCAAAAGAAATCCTTTGAACAGTTAATGCACCACTTATTTTATAAAAAACTCACGACATAGCGCTGGAATATGGTATTATAGTGAAATAAGGAGGAATGCACTGTGCGAATTATTTCAGGAGAATTTGGCGGAAGACGCTTAAAGGCAGTACCGGGTCAAAATACTCGTCCGACGACCGACAAGATAAAAGAATCGCTCTTCAATATTTTGGGCGGTTATTTTGACGGAGGAGTCATGCTCGACATGTACGGTGGAAGCGGAGCCGTTGCCATTGAGGCCGTTTCTCGTGGGATGGACCGTGCGTTTCTATTCGAGAACAATCGCCTTGCACAAAAGACGATTGAGCAAAATATCGAGATTACAAAATCACCCGAGCAATTTCATTTAAAACGACAAAATGTGAAACAAGGACTCAAAACCATCGCGAGCGACCCGGCGTTTGAACCGTTCGAGTTGGTGTTTATGGATCCGCCATATCGTCTGCAAGAAATCGTAAAAGACATTGAGCAGCTACAAGAGTTGAATCTAGTTTCTCCAGACTGCGTGATTGTCTGCGAGGTGGATAAGGAAGTGCAACTTCCAGAGAGAATTTTAGAGTTTGAGCAATATAAGCGCGTGGAGTATGGGATTACAGCCTTAGTGTTCTTTGACCGTTCGTCCAGCGAAGAGGAGGCTTAATATGAGAAAAGCGGTAGTAGCTGGAAGCTTTGATCCGATTACGAATGGCCATTTAGATATAATCGAGCGAAGCGGTGAGCTCTTCGATGAAGTCATTGTGGTTTTATCGCATAATGTTCAGAAAAATTATTTATTTTCTTTAGACGAGCGAAAATTGATGGTCGAAAAAGTGATTGCGCATGTGCCCAATGCCAGAGTGGTGGCCGTAAGCGGAGGCTTAACCGTAGAGGCTGCAGTACAATTAGGAGCAAGTGTTCTTGTTCGAGGCGTTCGAAATGCGACTGATTTCGAATATGAAGCGACTCTTGCATCTCATAACCGTGTTCAAAACGGAGAAGTTGAAACAGTTCTTTTGCTCAGTAAGGAAGAATATCGCTTTGTAAGCTCTTCGATGATGAAGGAATTGGCACGTTTTGGTGGGGATGTCAGTCCTTTTGTCCCTGAAGTTGTAAAAAGCGCCTTAGAAGAAAAGTATAAGGCCGCGCCAGAACGGAAGATTAGAATGAATGAGGAGATTACAAATGTCGAAATCTAAGAAATTTTTTTATATTATTTTAACGGTGATTCTATTAGCGATTATTTCATTCATTCCAATCCCTTACGTCATTGAATCTCCCGGTACGGCTGAAGATGTATCTCAGTTTCTGAAGGTCAATGGGACAAAGGATGAAGAGGAGGGAACGCTGCGAGTACTGACGGTCTATGTAGAGCAAGCCACCGTCCTAACTTCCTTAAAGCAATTTTTCAAACATCATGAGATTTTACCTGAAGAAAAAGTGTTTGGAAACTATACTCCTGAGGAATATAATCAACTGCAAGAGTTCAGTATGCGAAATGCTCGTTCAAAAGCAGTTCGTGTTGCCTTTGAAGCAGCTGGAAAGTCAGTTGAAAGTAAAGTCAACGGTATTTTTGTCACGCGAGTGGATCAAAATTCTAACTTCCGTGATAAATTAAAAGTCGGCGATATCATTGAAACAATTGATGGAAAGAGACTTGAAAATACGGATGAGAGTCTTGAAGAACTACAAGATTATCTTTCTTCACTGCAGCCCGGTCATTATTTATCGCTGATGGTCAAACGGGATGGGAAAAACGAACTCATTCGTGAACAATTAAAAATGAACAGTCGTACCGGTAGAATTCGTTTAGGATTTGATGGGGAGATTGATGAAGATGTCACTTCGAATCCTTCGATTGAATTTGATCCGCATGGTGTTAGTGGCCCTTCAGGTGGTTTAATGTTCACACTTGAAATCTATAATCAAATTACAAACAGCCATTTGAAAAAAGGGCATAATATTGCTGGGACTGGGACGATTGAATTAGACGGAAAAGTTGGAAGAATCGGTGGGATTGATAAAAAGTTAGTTGCAGCAATTGAAGCTGGAGCTACTGTTTTTCTAGCACCGGATGATGAAATCACAGATGAGATGCGTGAGCGTTATCCAGATATCAAGACAAATTACGAAGAAGTAAAAGAAGCAGCTGAAAAGATAGGGACAGATATTAAAATCTATCCTGTAAAAACTTTACAAGAAGCGATTGAGATTCTAAAAAATCTATAACAAGAGAGTCATTTTTCTCATATCTTTAATTGGAGCAATCTTTTTAAGGAGTGAGAAAAATGGCTTTTTTTGATGCATGGAGAAATAAATGGGAAGAGACTAGTTTGATGGTAAAATTGGGCATTGTATTCCTTTGTTTTATTTTTGGAACGGGGCTTTTTTGGATGAGTCGCCAGGAGAAAGATGTGGAAGAAGTTGCGCCATCGCTAGCGGAGACAACCATCCTTCCTCAAGAGATAAAGGAAAATACAACCGTTTCAACGGTCATTTATGTAGATGTAAAAGGAGAAGTTCACCACCCCGGAGTCTATCAAATGAAAGTAGACAATAGAGTGAAAGATCTCATTGAGGCTTCAGGAGGGTTCACTTCATTAGCGGATGATCAAAAGTTGAATTTAGCACAATTGTTAGAGGACCAAATGGTGATTGTAGTTCCGAAAAAGGGAGAAGATGTGAATTCGGAGCTATCTCAAGCCCCCATACCTCAAAAAAAGGAAGTTGGAAAAGAAGGCAAGGTCAATATTAATACAGCAACCGTTGAAGAACTGAAGACATTAAAAGGGATTGGGGAGAAAAAGGCAGAAGCCATTATAGAATATCGAAAGCAAAATGGTTCCTTTAAAAACAAAGAAGAGCTTATGAAAGTGAGAGGGATTGGAAAGAAATTATATGAATCCTTTCAAGAAAGAGTGGTTGTCCAATGATTTACTTTGTTCTTGCAAGCGTGATGGGGACGGCGATGGTCGTCTTTTCAGTCGGGAAAGTGGGATTTGTTCTTCCTTTACTGCTCATCGTAGTGGGGCTGATCCGTGAAAAATCAGTTCGAAAAAAAGCGATAGGTCTAATGGTCGTTGGAATTTTTTCTATTCGCTCATTTTATTATGTCCAGGCTATTACACAAACTCCTTTTCACCCTTCACAACCTCTCCATGGGCAAATGATATTAAATCCAAATCACCTTAAAGTGAATGGGGATTTGTTAACCGGAAGTGCACTTCTAGAAGCAGAAGGAAAGAGTGAAAGAGTGTTTTTCCGTTATACTCTTACTTCGGAAGAGGAGCAAAAGGAATTTCTAGAACTGAATCATGTGGTAAAGGTATCTGTTGAAGGAATGATTGAGGAAATCGAACCTGCTCGAAATAGAGGGAATTTTGATGCGAAGAATCATTATTTAAGTTTGGGGATTCTTCATTCTTTCAAAATTGAGAGTTTATCAAGTAAAAAAGTCGCTGTCAAAGGAATCCATGCTGCTATTGAAAATCTTCGTTTCTGGCTGATACATCAAGTGCGCATGCAGAAGGACAATCAGGTCAAACAATATACATTAGCATTGCTTCTTGCGGAAAAATCAGGATTTGATGAAGAAGTTTGGGAACGGTACAAACAACTTGGGATTCTGCATGTATTAGCGATTTCGGGGCTTCATATTTCGTTAATGGTTTCGGTTCTGCAAAAGTTTTGCTGGAGGTGCGGGATTACTCGAGAGAGAACAGATGGTGTATTAATGTGTTTTGTGCTGTTCTATGGGTTTGTCATCGGATGGGGCATTAGTGGGACACGCGCGATTGGAATGGTGATCCTCTCGATTCTTTTGAGACGATGGACGCCTCTTCGTCAACACTCTCAACTATGGAGCCTTTTAGGGCTGCTTGTCGTATCGCTCCTCATTTGGTCAGGAATTCTTTGGAACGTTGCGTTTCAATTAAGCTATACACTTAGCGGAGTGATTCTTCTATTATCCAAGTGGCAAAAAAATGTGCTTCCTAAAATCAACGCTTCATTATGGATTCCAATAGGAGTGAGTGTTATTGCGTTGCCTCTCATCTGTCAGTATTTCTTCTATTGGAATGCCTTCAGCATCGTCCTTACTGCTTTGTTTTCGCTACTGTTTGAAGTCTTATTATTTCCGCTATTAACGATTTATCTGATTGCGGTATTGTTGGGATGGGTGAATTTAGTGGCCATCATTTGCATTCTAGGAGAATCGATTCTCTCTGGGCTCACTCATGTTTTAACCTTTTGTCAGAAGTTTACCTTTACAAAGTTTACATTTGGAATTTGGGAACCATGGGAGTGGGTTGTTTATTTTTTGCTGATTCTTTTTGCTCTAGTACTATTTGAACGAAGGAAGATGACCGTTATAAAAGGGATTCTTTGTCTGGGGACGCTTATTTTACTTCTGATGGAAGTTCCCTATCGTTGGGAAACGGAGCTCCTCATGATAGATGTGGGGCAGGGAGACTCGATTTTATTAGTGGCTCCAGGATGGAATCAAGCGACATTAATCGACACCGGTGGATTGAGTGATTTTGCCTCCAAAGAAGAATGGAAAAGACGTAGAAGAAAATCCCAAGGAGTCACAACCGTCATTCCTGCGCTTCAAGCAGAAGGGCTTTCAGAATTATCGCAAGTAATGCTTTCTCATGGAGATGAAGATCATGTCGGGAATCTTCAAGCAATCGCCCAGCAGATTAGAATTAAAGAAATGGTGATTGGAAAAGGGATGGAGAACCTTCCATTGATGCAACAGTTGAAAAGGGACTATCCGTCCATACGGTGGAAGTTGGTTTCTTCAGGCGACAAGTGGAAACGGAACCAAATGAAGTGGAAGATCCTCTGGCCTAAAGAAACTTCCAAAGGAGAAAATGATGATTCAATTGTAGCTCTTCTAACGATTCAAAAATATACCGTGTTGCTCACTGGCGATGCTTCTGAAAAAGTAGAAGACACTATTCTAAAGGGGATTCCCAACTTGCATTTTTCAATTTTGAAAGTGGGACATCATGGAAGCCGAACGTCTACAAGTGAAGCATTGCTAAAAAAAGCTTTGCCTTCTATTACTTTGATTTCTTGTGGGAAGAATAATCGGTATCGCCATCCTTCAATCGAGACGGTAGGAAGGCTGAATGGCATACACGCTCATATTTTCCGCACGGATCAAGATGGGCAAATTCGTCTTTATTTGAGAAAAGAAGAGATAGAAATTTCTACGAAACTCTCGAAAAAACATCAAAAATTGAAAGAATAGACAAAGCTCACATTTCAAGATAAACTTAAAGAACAGGAGGAGGAAAGATGGAATTTGAGAAACAACTCAATCGCATTAAAAACGGTCAAGTGAATCTGGTTTATTTAGTTCAAGGGAAAGAACCTTATTTACAAGAACTGGCACGAAAAGTGTTTTTAGAGACCATTGTGGCTCCTGAAGATCAAGACTTGAATGTGGGACGATTCAATATGGAGGAAGTCTCTATTCAAACAGCCATTCAAGATGCAGAGTCGGTTCCTTTTTTTGGAGAGAGAAGATTAGTAATGGTTGATCATCCAAGCTTTTTTACAGGGGAAAAAGAGAAAAAATCAATGGATCATCAATTAGAAAGATTACAGGCGTATTTAGAAAATCCAATGGAAAGTTCTGTGATGGTATTCTTTGCTCCGTACGATAAGTTGGACCAACGAAAGAAAATCGTGAAACAGTTAAAGAAAGTGGCGGTTTTATTAGATGCTAGTGAACTAACGGAGAGAGATGTTAAACAGTATATTCAAGATTCGTTGCGCAACCAGCAGTACACCATTCAAGAAGAAGCACTAGAGACCTTACTGGTAAAAACGCAATATTCACTAACGAATAGTATGAAAGAATTGGATAAACTGATGATTGCTTCCATTGATACAAAAATAATTACACTGGAATTAGTCGAGAGTTTAGTTGCCAAAACGTTGGAACAGAATATTTTTGAACTTGGGGAATCTATCTTGAAAAAAGAAGGAGTCAAGGCGCTCCAAATCTATCACGATATGTTACTACAAAAGGAAGACCCCTTGAAGATGAATGCGATTCTTTTAGGACAGTTTCGATTATTGCTTCAAGTGTCCTACTTGAAAAGAGAAGGCTATCAAGAGCCAGAAATCCAAAAGATACTGGGCGTACATCCGTACCGCGTGAAGATTGCCCTGCAACAATCCAGAAGGTTCGGCTTACCGCTTTTAGAAAAAGCCTTTATGCAATTGGTCGACACGGAATATGCTCTAAAGACGAGTGTAGGGATTAAAGAGATGCAACTGGAATGGTTTATCTTACAGTTTTGTTCGTAGAAAACAATAAAATAAAAAAAATATAACAAGGAGGAATATGTATGACCCCAATGATGATCATTATCGCTGCAGTTGTAGTATTCGTATTACTAAGTTATGTAAAGGTGAAAACAAACAAGATTTCTAATAGAGAAAGTTCTTATTCGAATACTAATCGTTCATCTAATGAACAAGTAGAGTACATCCCAGAAGAACTAGAAGAACACTTACGTACACTAAAACGAGACGGTCGCCTTATTCAAGCAATCAAAGACTTACGTGACGAAACAGGAATGGGCTTAGCCGAAGCCAAACAATTTATCGATGACTTATCTGTCTAACAAAAGCAGAGTGCCCGGGGAGGAATCTTCCTTCCCGAGCACTCTTTTTTTCTTCCCGGAGTCTTCACATTGTTCATGCCCTTTTTTCCTAGCAACTTCATATCCCCCGGGCTCTCTTTTCTTTCCCGGAGCAGTCCCATTGTTCGGGCTTCTTTTTTATCTCTGGAATCAAGAATAGGGTAAAATTCTTACGGATTCTACGGGTGAAATCTAATAAGAGGATAAACAAAAAAGAATCAGTTTATTGAAAGAATAGCGGGAACGTGCATTAAATGCGAATTAGCAGGAGTAGGAAGTCCTTCCGTACTCCTACTTTGAGGCTTTAAAGGCGAGAGACCTAGGCTCGAGCCGTTGCCCCGCTATAACTCTTTCAATAACAAAACTGATTCTTTTCAGTTTATCTGATAAAGAAATCTACCTTGAAGAAATCCGTAAGGATTTTACCCAACCAACAAGAAGCACCACTTCTATTTCAGAGCATAAAAAAAGAGCCCGAGATCAATTCTCAGGCTAATTATTATTTGCTTAATTTTGCAGCAAGACGTGATTTGTCACGAGAAGCTTTGTTTTTGTGGATTAATCCTTTAGAAGCAGCTCCGTCGATTGCTTTGTGAGCAGCACGTAATAATTCTTCAGCATTTTCAGCACCTTCAGCTACTGCAGCTTCGAATTTTTTGATAGCAGTACGCATAGCAGAAGTTTGTGAGTTGTTTGCTAGTGTTGACTTTTTGTTAGTACGAACACGTTTGATTTGTGATGCGATATTTGGCAATGGGTTCACCCCTCTTTCATTTTACATGTATAATCACTGATCAGTTGTTTCCAACACGGACTATTATACAAAAGTCCAGTATGAAATGCAAGTAAGGTATAGGGTTGGGAGGGTGCAAGCTGGCGGTAAATATTGTTTATTGATGGTATAATGGAAAAGAATCGAAAAAAGAGGTGAAGGTATGAATGAATTTAAACTAGTGGCTCCGTATACGCCACAAGGAGATCAACCTCAGGCTATCCAAGAATTAGTGGAGGGGCTTAATAAGGGAGTTAAAGAACAGACACTTCTTGGTGCGACAGGTACTGGGAAGACATTTACAATTGCTAATGTGATAAAAGAAGTGAATAAACCGACATTAGTGCTAGCCCATAATAAAACATTGGCAGGGCAATTATATGGAGAGTTAAAAGAATTCTTTCCAGACAATGCCGTAGAATATTTTGTTTCTTATTATGATTACTACCAACCAGAAGCTTATGTGCCTTCTAGTGATACTTATATTGAAAAAGAATCCAGTGTCAATGATGAAATCGATAAGTTGCGTCACTCTGCTACAAGCGCGCTTTTGGAAAGAAGAGATGTCATTGTAGTTGCTTCCGTATCTTCTATGTACGGGTTAGTAAATCCAGAAGACTACCGTGACCATGTATTGTCTCTTCGTGAAGGAATGGAAATAGAAAGAGACGAGTTACTTCGTCGTTTAGTCGAAATGCAGTTTGAACGCAATGACTATGATTTCAGAAGGGGAACATTCCGAGTTCGAGGAGATGTCGTCGAAATCTTCCTTGCTGGACATGATGCAACGGCGTTTCGAATCGAGTTTTTTGGAGACGAAATTGAAGCGATTAAAGAAGTAGATGTGTTAACGGGAGAAATTAAGGCAACTGTAGAGCATGTTCCAATCTTCCCGGCAACGCACTTTGTCGCGAATGAGGATCAAATTTCTAAGGCGGTTGCAACGATTAAAGAAGAACTCGCACTCCGCTTAAAAGAATTACGGGATAATAATGAGTTGCTTGAAGCACAACGCTTAGAGCAAAGAACCAATTACGATATTGAAATGCTCCTAGAGATGGGATATTGTAATGGGATTGAAAACTATTCTCGCCATATGGATGGGAGAAAGCCAGGACAACCACCATATACACTGCTTGATTTCTTCCCAGAAGATGCCTTGTTTGTGGTGGATGAGTCTCATATTACGATGTCTCAAATTCGTGGAATGTATAATGGGGACCGCGCGCGTAAGGAGCAGTTAATTAAGTACGGATTTAGATTGCCAAGTGCGCTAGATAATCGTCCTTTACGCTTTGAAGAGTTTGAAGCGAAAGTTCCGCAAATTATTTATATTTCTGCGACTCCGGGGCCATATGAATTAGCTCATACGCCAAAAGTCACCGAGCAAATCATTCGTCCGACAGGCTTACTAGATCCTCCTGTGGAAGTTCGCCCAATCAAAGGGCAAATTGATGACCTAATTAGTGAAATTAATTTACGTGTTGAACGGAATGAGCGTGTCTTTATTACGACGCTTACGAAAAAGATGTCTGAAGACTTAACGGATTACCTAGAAGAAGTAGGAATTAAAGTGAAGTACCTTCATAGTGATATTAAGACATTGGAGCGTACTGAAATCATCCGAAACCTGCGATTAGGAGAATTCGACGTATTGGTCGGAATCAACTTACTTCGTGAAGGCTTAGACGTACCAGAAGTTTCTCTGGTGGCGATTCTAGATGCCGATAAAGAAGGCTTCCTGCGTAGCGAGCGAGCTTTAGTGCAAACGATTGGACGTGCCGCACGAAATGCAAATGGCCGAGTGATTATGTATGCCGATAAGATTACAGACTCTATGCAAAGAGCGATTGATGAAACCAACCGTCGTCGCAGTGTTCAAGAGGCTTATAATAAGGAACACGGCATTGTTCCGAAGACCATCGTGAAGAATATACGTGATTTAATCGCGATTACACATGAAGTGGAAAAAGAAGATGCTCCAAGCACTGCAAGAGACTTCAAGAAAATGTCGCAAGAACAAAGACGAGAAGCCATCGAGTTGCTGGAATTGGATATGCGTGCAGCTGCTAAAGCATTGGATTTCGAAAAAGCAGCCGATCTGCGTGATGTGATTTTAGAGCTAAGAGCTGAGTATAAATTATAAGAGGGTTATTCGATGAAATGGAAGTTAAAAGAAGACCTGATAGAACATGAAGGAGAAACAATTCTAAGCCGTATAGAAGGTTTCTCCTTCTATATTGTCAGTGCCACAAAAGAAAAGGGATTAGAAATCATTGTTTTAGATGAGTTTAATGAACGATATACTTTGTTTGATGTAGAAACAACGGGAAGTAGTATTGCCCAAGCCCTTCGAGAAGAAGCCGGTGAAATGGCGACCAAGTGGATTCATCCTCTACAGGGAGAATTGAGTGTTACGAAGGAAAAATGGACGAATTGGATTCATAGTAATATTGTCCCTTTTAGTTCTCAACCGTTCAAAAGGTCGTCAGCTACATTGTTTAGAGTGGAAGAGCAAGGAAAGTGCTATGCCTTGATGACGGAAATTCCGTTCCATAAATTAGGGGTTGCAAGTGAAGAGCGAGTGTTAATCTTGAATGTAAAGATAGATCCGAACACAAAGGAAAAACTATTAACGAATGAAGGTTTCTTTGAAGTATATCATATGAATAAAAAGCATTGGATTTCAATTGCATTAAATGTATGCACAGATGAAGCACTCATTAAAGAGCGTATCTATTACAGCTACAAATGTGTTGCAAAGAAAGACAATTCTTTACTTTCTAAAAGAGGTTCGTTATAATTTTCAACATAGCGTTTTAGCAAAAAGGAGATTTTTTTATGGTAAATATTGCAATTGTAGGAGCGACAGGGGTCGTTGGAACAAAAATGATTGAACGTTTAGAAGAAAGTAACTTACAAGTGGATCACTTATATCTACTGGCATCAGCGCGTTCAGCAGGGAAAGTACTACAGTTTAGAGGAAAAGAGTATATAGTGGAAGAATTAACAGAAGACTCCTTCAAGCGTGATATTGACTATGCCATCTTCTCAGCAGGGGGCGGTACTTCATTGAAATTTGCGCCAATCGCAGAACGTGACGGCGTGATTGTCATCGATAACTCAAGCGCATGGAGAATGGATCCAGAGATTGATTTAGTCGTACCAGAATGTAACGCACCAACATTAGAGCGCAAAATTATCGCAAATCCAAACTGCTCAACCATCCAATCTGTTGTACCATTACGTCCATTGCATGATGCATTTGGATTAAAACGTGTGGCTTATACCACTTACCAAGCTGTTTCAGGTTCTGGACAAGCAGGGATTAATGATTTAAGAAATGGGGAAAAAGGGGAAGCGCCAACGAACTACCCACACCCAATTTACAATAATGTATTGCCTCATATCGATGTGTTTTTAGAAAATGGCTATACAAAAGAAGAGATGAAAATGATTCTAGAAACACGCAAGATTCTAGGGTTATCAGAGGATGTAGCTGTGACAGCCACTTGTGTGCGTGTACCTGTTTATAACTCACACTCTGTAGAAATTAATGTGACTTTCGAGAAGGACACAACTCCTGAAGAAATTCGTGCGATTTTAGAAAAAGCACCGGGAGTAATCGTATTAGATAAACCTGAGGAAAATGTGTATCCAACACCATTACAAGCAACTGGACATGATGAAGTGTATGTGGGACGTATTCGCCGTGACATTTCTCAACCAAACAGCTTCCACATCTGGTGTGTGGGCGACAATATTCGTAAAGGTGCTGCGAGCAATGCTATCCAAATTGCGGAGTACATTGAAGAGCACGGATTACGTAAATAATTCAATA
The DNA here is from genome assembly GCF_938030755.1 of uncultured Granulicatella sp. Classification (GTDB taxonomy): domain Bacteria; phylum Bacillota; class Bacilli; order Lactobacillales; family Aerococcaceae; genus Granulicatella. The sequence goes on from NZ_CALHIF010000021.1 coordinate 30,770, forward strand.
GAAGACTGGATATATAGGGCACAGTATAGTAAATACATGAGGATGACTCTAAATCTTTACGGAGTTCTTCATAATAGCTATAACGATGCACCGGTTCGAGCCTCAAAGGGAGCGTATGGAATGAAATTCCTACGCTCTCTTTTTGTACAATGGTTCAAATAAAACGAGATGTATCATTAATGATACAACTTTAGTTAGAAAAAAGTGAGTGTCACATTTTTGTTACGTAATATTATTGTTACACTCCGAAACATCAAATGAAAGAAGCAAGGTTATCCTCTTTCGATGAGAGTAAAATATGATACAATAAAACTATTATAGAAGTAAAAGGGAGTACGCGTGTGAACAAGTTAAAACCTTATTTAAAGCCGTATCTGAAAGAAACAATATTGGCACCTTTATTTAAATTATTCGAGGCAATTTTGGAGTTATTAGTACCGCTTATTATGGCGGTCATTATCGACAAAGGAATTGAAAACAGGGATACTGCGCTAATTCTCCAACAAGGAGCGATTCTTATTGGACTCGGAATTCTTGGCGTAGCCGTGTCGATTACCGCACAATATTATGCGGCAAAGGCAGCAACTGGATTTACCTCCGATGTGAGACAGGCACTCTTTTCAAAAATTCAATACTTTAGCTTCTCGCAACTCGATGCGATTGGAAATGATACTTTGCTAACGCGTTTGACGAGCGATATGAATCTCGTGCAAAACGGATTAAACATCGCGCTTCGTCTGTTGCTTCGTTCACCGTTTATCGTCGGTGGAGCGATTGTGATGGCCTTTGTTGTGAATGTGGAAATGGCATGGACGTTTGCCATCACAGTTCCAATCTTAGCAGTCGTCGTATTCGGAATTATTTACTGGACAATTCCAATGTATCGCCGGGTTCAAGGGCAACTAGATCGTATTATGCGTCTCGTGC
>NZ_CALHIF010000022.1 GCF_938030755.1 uncultured Granulicatella sp.
CCTACACATTTGGTTCGTCTTCTTTGTTCAGTTTTCAAAGGTCAATCGTTGTTTTTCAACAACTCCTATATACTATCATAGGACATTTTTACTGTCAACAGATTTCATCCATCTTTTTGGAAGATTTTTGAAACAGTTTTAAAAGCGAACGTTCGCTTAACAGTGATATTAATTTATCATAACTAGTTTGTGATTTCAACTAAAATGCTACTGTTTTCATTAAAAATTTCTATCTAAATGAATAAGTTTCTGAAAAGAAATCATTTCTACTTTTTTGAAATTAAAAAGACCTTGAAAAACAAGGTCTCTTATCTCATTAAGTATGTTAAGAGCAATCTATTCAAAATCCTCTAGCCATTCTTTTTTAATATTATTTTCTAGATTTTTCTGACGCTTATCTTCTTCTAGTTTTGGCATCATGACAAATGCATCTCCAAAACTATCTAAATCATACTCATCATTTTGAAATTCCTCTTTAATTTCTTCAGGAACTTTCAATTTTTCTTTTTTGAATAAATCGTCTCTTTTTTGACGAATAGACATTCCTATTCTCCTTTCGCCACAAGTTCTTTAAATACTTTTATTTTTTCTAATAATACCGTATTTTTATTCACTCTGGCAAATGCTGCGGCGTCTCTCATCAATTCTTTTATTTCTTCACTTGAGGAGTCGTTCACATAAGCGTTCTCTGCTTGTAAATATTTGATGCGTGCTAAATAGTAAGTAACATGATTTTCACTACAGATTGTAATTCCGCGTCTGAGTAAGACATCGCTAGTATCATATTCTTTAATTTTCGCATAGAAAGTCCCAGCATAATATAGAACTGTTAACACACGACATACATCTTCAATAGATTCAATTGTAAGATTATCGATTTGGTGGATGGCTTTTTCAAAGAAGTATTCGGCCTTATCATAGTCTCCCTGATTCATATAAATAAGTCCGATTCCTGTATACGCTAAGAAAATATATTTATTATCCACATCAGAATGATCCGCTAACAATTGATTGAAGTAGAAGAAGCTATCCATGCTTTCCTTTTGTAATAAGGTTTGCGTAAAGCCTTTTAAGTATAAATATCTCCATAGTTGCTGCGTGGTTAAATGAGCCGCATTTATACTATGAATTAATTCTTCAGCTTCTTCATATTCCATATTTACAATATGAAATTCTATTTTATCCAGCTTTTTGTTTATAACTGAATCTTTAATCGCTACAGATGGAAATAACTCCCCTACATCCATATGTAGTTTTTTACAAAGTAAGGTCAATATCTTCATGGATGGAATTTGACCGTGATTTTCGAATCGACTTAATGTTGCTTGTGTACAAATACCCTCACTCAATTCAATTTGAGATAAACCTAATTCTTTTCGTCGATTCACAAAAATTTGAATGTCCATAATATCTCCTCATCTTTTATTAAATATATGCTCCCTATATTCATTACTTATTATAACTTTATTTTTCATTTTTTCCAAAAGAAAAACTTAGATTTTGTGGATGTTTATAGGAATATTTCTCTTTTTATGATTGAAATAAACTTTTTAACGAAATGGTTTTTATACTTTATTTGTTTCATCAAATGATTATTATTACCTATTTATTGATAAAATATTGTTATAACAACATTTTTTGAAATATGTTTTATTAACTTTCATTAGATATGAAAAAAAGCTTATGACTGAAACGGTCATAAGCTTTCATCATTTTCTATTCAGCAATCTCAACAACTAAGTAACGATGAGGTTCTTTCCCCTCAGAATGCGTTGAAATACGTTTATTTTTACTTAATGCAGCATGAATTTGTTTTCTTTCATATGCTGGTAGTGGTTCTAAGTAAACAGGTTGTTTCGTTTTTAATACTTTACGAGCTGTTCTTTCCGCAATTTGTTGTAATGTTTCACTACGGCGTTGACGGTAATCACCAACATCTACTTGAACTGAAATTCTTCCTTTCACAAAACGATGGACAGAAACTTGCGCTAATACTTGTAACGCATTTAAAATTTTTCCATGTTTTCCGATTAAAAGACCTTGTTTGTCTGTATCGAATACAAATGTGATACGATCACGGCGCGCTTCAACCGTTACAGTTGCCTCTGCACCATAAGTTTTCGCAATTCCTTCTAGGTACGCTTTTGTTACATGAGCAGCTTCTTCTAAACGGTCTACGGTTGTTTCTTCATTTTCAAAACCTTCACCATCTTCTTCGTCTTCGAAATCATCTTCGAATTCTTCCTCGAAAGATTCATCTTCAGATGCTACTACTTCTTCAACCGCTTTTTCTACTACTGGTGTAGAAACTTCTTCCACAACTTCTTCTTTAACAACTGGGGTTAAAGCAACCATTGCGTCTTTTTGGCCAAAGCCAAACAATCCTTTTTTACCTTCAGTTATCACTTCAACAACTACTTCTTCTTGGGTTAATCCTAATTGACGTAATCCTTTTTGAATCGCTTTTTCTACTGAAGCATCCGTTACTTTAATAGTATTTGTCATCGTAAACTCTCCTATTCTTTAAAAATCATTGTTATTATCTCATGATTGAGACGTTTCAACAAGACTTCTATATAAGAATTATTTTCCGTGTCTTCTCTTCGCTTTTTCAAGCGCCCTTTCACGACGTTTTTTCTCAGCGATAATCGCTTTTTGTTCTTCTTGGAATTTGAATGGATTATTTAATAGTAAGGTTTGACCTACCATAAATACGTTTCCGACTACCCAATAAAGGGATAAAGCACTTGATAAACCAAGTGACATAAATAAAATCATCACTGGCATAAAATACATCATTGCTTTACCGGCTCCACCAGTATCTTGCATTTTCATAGATAACCACGTTGTGATGAATGTTGTCACAGCAGCTAATACTGGCAAGATGAAGTATGGATCTGGTTGGTCTAATTGGAACCATAAGAAGTGTCCTGTTTTTAAAACTTCTGTACGGCTAATTGCTTGATATAAGGCCATCATTACTGGTAATTGAATTAATAATGGTAAGCAACCAGCATATTGATTGATTCCTTCACGTTCATATAAAGCATTCATTTCTGCTTGAAGCATTTCTTGTGTTGCACGGTCTCTAGCAGAATATTTTTCACGCAAAGCTTTAATCTCTGGTTGAAGAATTGCTTGTTTACGTGTGCTTTGATATTGGAAGTGCATTAAAGGAATCATAATTAAACGAGTAATAATCGTAAAGAAGATAATTCCTAATCCGTAGCTTCCACCAAATAAATCGGATAACCAAATAATAAATTGAGATAAATTATAAAGAACAATTCGATCCCAAAAACCTGTACTTGACTCCGTAACAGGAGAAGTTCCACAGGCCGCTAAAAATAAAGTTAAAACTGCTAATGATAAAATCAATTGGCTTTTTTTCTTCACTGAAAAGTCCCACCTTTTAGAATATTTAATTTTCAATGATTCCTATCTATAATAGGAATCTTAATTTTTAGGTAATAATGTAGCTAATTTTAAAACATGCATCATACTGCTTTTCATTTCTTGATAAGACATTTGTACGATGGGCGAACGAGCAATGACGATAAAATCTACATTTTGCGTTAATTGATCATCGAGTTCCATAAGAATATGTCGGATTCTTCTTTTGAGACGATTCCGTGTTACCGCATTTCCTAGCTTTTTACTCACTGAAATCCCCACACGAAAATGCGCTTGCGCTTCCTTATTGAACTGATAAATAACAAATTGTCGATTAGCTGTAGATTTTCCTTTATGGAATACCTGCTGAAATTCACGATCTTTCTTCACTCGATACGATTTTTTCATCTACTTGAATATCTCCAGTCACTCGAAATGTTTTTTAAAAAAAAAGACCACTGAGACGTTCAGTGATCTAAGCTGCTAAAACTTTTCTACCTTTACGGCGTCTGCTTGCTAATACTCTACGGCCATTTTTTGTACTCATGCGTTTACGGAATCCGTGAACTTTTTGACGTTTACGTTTGCTTGGTTGATATGTTCTTTTCATTCGATGTGCACCTCCTACTGTAAATGAAATATCTAGTCTCCCTAGACAGTCTAGTACATTATAAATATAAAATATTGAATTGTCAATATAAACTATCTAATGGCTAAATACTGAAGTATCATACCATAATGTCTCTAAAAATTTCTACAAATAACTGTATTTTTACATCGATTTTTTTTAGTTATCAACAATCATAGTGGAAATCTATTTTTAAAAATAACTCTTCATCCACTAGTTTTCAACAACTTATCCACAAAATAACACTCTGTTTATATAAATCTATCCACAACTGGTGGATAAATTGTTAAAACCTCTTTATATCAATAAAAATAACTGTGAATAACTTTGATTTTTCTGTGTATAACTCTGTTTATTCACTATTTTTTTTATCAATTATCCACATTTTTGTGGATAATTGTATTAAAAACTTTGATTTATTGTGTTTTTCTTCATTCAATTGTGGAAAACTCCATGGAAAGATGGTAAACTGTTAACTGGATTAGAATCTTTAGAACTATAAGGAGGTGCATTATGAATTCCATTCAAGATTTTTGGGATATATTATTAGAACAATTTGAAAAAACAAATTCTGAGTTTACATTTAACCATTGGATAAAACCTGCTGAACCGGTTCGTATCGAGAAAAATATTCTTTACATTAAAGTCCCTTCTCAAACGTTTGCTAGATATTGGCAAGATAATTTATTAAGAGACATTATTGAATTTGGATATGACTACTTCAGACAATCATTTGAACCTAGATTTATTACTCCAGAGTCTGATTTTGAACCAGCGATTTCTTCTTTTCAATCAAACAACATTAATATAGAAGAAACACAGACGACTGGATTGAGTCATCCTTCTCCAACTGTGATTGAAGAGGATTCTCATTTAAATCCAAAATATACATTTGATACATTCATTATCGGGAAAGGGAATCAAATGGCTACGGCTGCCGCTCGGTATGTAGCAGAAAACCCCGGAACGGCTTATAACCCACTCTTTTTCTATGGGGGTGTAGGTCTTGGAAAAACCCATTTAATGCAAGCCATTGGGAATGACTATAAGAAAAATCATCCAACAGCACGTGTTAAATATGTAACCAGTGAAGAGTTCATGAATGAAATGATTGCTTCCATTGGATCAAAGACACCACAAGAATTCCGCAATCGCTATCGAAATGTGGATATTTTACTAGTCGATGATATTCAATTTTTAGCAGCAAAAGAAGCAACACAAGAGGAATTCTTCCATACTTTTAATGCTTTATTCAATAACCAAAAACAAATCGTACTTACTAGTGACCGACAACCAACAGAAATTAAAGCTCTTCAAGAAAGACTTGTTTCTCGTTTCGTTTCGGGTCTTCCTGTGGATATTACTCCACCAGATTTAGAAACTCGGATTGCGATTTTACAAAATAAAGCACAATCCCTTGGATTTAATATTCCAATCGATGTACTAAGCTATGTGGCAGGTCATATTCAATCAAACGTACGTGAGTTGGAAGGAGCCCTAATGCGTCTTCAAGCTTATTCCGTGATGGTTGGCGAAGATATTTCAACGGATTTAGCCGCAGAAGCTTTGAAAAATCTCCTTCCAGGTGGTAAAGAAAAATTACTATCGATTCATGATATTCAAAGTGCTGTTGCCAAATATTACAATATTACTGTTGAAGATATTAAAGGAAAAAAGAGAACGAAAACAATGGTTCAACCTCGTCAAATCGCCATGTATCTTTCACGTGAATTAACGGGAAGCTCTTTACAAAAAATTGGATCTGACTTTGGTAGAGACCATTCAACCGTTCTTCACGCTTATGAAAAAATCAGCTTAGAAGTAAAAGAAAATAGTGAGACGACTCAAGTCATTAACGAAATTAAAGGATTGCTTCATCAGTAGTCGGTGGATAACTCAAAATTTTCAAGTTATTTATCCACAATAGTTATCCACAATCAAAAATGAAAGAGCTGTAGGGATTCTTCACTTTTCCACAGAATACACAGCCCCTACTACTATTACTATTTTTTTAATAAATAAATTAAATATAAAAGGACATCCAAAAGGAGGAAGTTATGAAATTTTCAGTAAACAGACAAGGATTTTTAAAAAATCTAGTCGATGTTCAACGTGCGATTCCATCAAAAACAACGATTCCAATTTTAACTGGGATTAAATTAGTTGCAAGTGAAGAAGGATTAACATTAACAGGTAGTGATTCAGAAGTTTCTATCGAAGTATTCTTACCAATCGAAGACGAAGAATTACAATTAACAATCCAAGAACCAGGTAGCATCGTTCTTCCTGCTCGTTTCTTTGGAGAAATCATTAAAAAATTACCTTTAAATCTCTTCTCTATTGAAACAAACGATCAATTACAAGCAACAATTGCAGCAGGGAATGCATCATTTACATTAAATGGTTTATCTGCAGTGGATTATCCACAATTACCTGAAATCGAAAAAAATCATGTGATTACCATTCCTGTACCATTATTTAGACAAGTGATTGTACAAACAGCAGTTGCCGTTTCAACAGCAGAATCTCGTCCAATCTTAACAGGTATTCATATGGTGATTAAAGACAACCAATTAAAAGCGGTCGCAACAGACTCTCACCGTTTAAGCCAACGGATCATTCCACTACAAATGCCAGCTGGAAGTGATGCATTGACTTTTGAAATGACATTACCAGGTAAAACATTATTAGAATTATCTCGTATTATCGATGGATTAGAAACAATCGATTTTGCGATTACAGATAATCAAATCTTGTTCCAAACAGAAACATTATCCTTCTACTCTCGTTTATTAGAAGGAATGTACCCTGATACAGACCGCCTCATTAACGACGGAGCGAACACTTCGATTACAGTCGTTGCCAGTGAACTTGTAGCAGCCGTAGAACGTGCTTCATTAATGTCACATACTGATAAAAACAATATTGCGACATTAACACTTTCTCCGGAACGGATTCTATTAACAGGGAAATCTCCTGAAGTGGGTACGGTTGAAGAAGAAATCGCTGTGGAAAACTTCGAAGGAGCTCCACTTGAAATTTCATTCAACCCTGACTACTTAAAAGAAGCGTTGAAATTATTCGGTTCTTCAGAAGCGGTGATCAACTTCTTAGAAGCAAACCGTCCATTCACATTGAAACTAAAAGAAGACCACTCTGGTATTCCACATAGCTTCATTCAATTAGTGACACCTGTTCGTACATTCAACGGGTAATCATAGATTATAAAACTTTCACTCGAGCTTTCGTTTTGAAGGCTCGAGTTTTTTTATTTTCACCCTTATTTTTGTATTTGCCCGAAATTCACTTATAAGTGAATTTTGGACAGCACGATTTTTGGGTGATTTTAGCTACAAAAATCCAAATTTTTGAAAAAATCCTAGTAAATTTTGTTTTTTGTTTTTTTAGGCTTTTTTGATGTTTTTGCCTCAAAATTGAAATAACCCCCTAAAATTTGCAATTTCTTTGCGAAAAGCTTGTAAAAAATGTATAATAATGTAGAGTTATTCTACTTAAAAATATGTGAGCATGCATGAGTTTAATGGAGTTCTCACCAATATCCATTAGAAAAGAGGAAGTTCATGACAACTATCGTATCAATCTCTGATGAGTACATTACATTAGGGCAATTTTTAAAACATATTGACGTCATTACAACGGGCGGACAAGCAAAATGGTACCTGCAAGAATATACAGTTTTTGTAGATGGAGAGTTAGAAAATCGACGTGGTAGAAAATTATATCCGAATACACGTGTCGAAATACCTGATGAAGGTATTTTTATTGTGAAAGAAATGAAATCGGATGAAAATGATTTGAACACACATGACGCATGAAGCTGACTAATTTACAATTACAAAACTTTCGTAATTATGAATCTGTCCAACTAGAGTTTACAGACGGTGTGCATGTTTTTATTGGTGAAAATGCACAGGGGAAAACCAACCTGATGGAGTCGATTTACGCCTTGGCGATGACAAAGAGCCACCGCACTACAAATGACAAAGAACTGATTGGATGGAAAAAAGACTTTGCGACGATTAAAGGGACCGTTGAAAAAACAGCGACAAAGACGAATTTAGAATTGCAATTTTCTAAAAAAGGAAAAATCGCGAAAGTGAATTATTTGGAGCAAAAACGACTGAGTTCCTACCTTGGAAACTTAAATGTCATCCTCTTTGCCCCAGAGAACCTCACGCTTGTCAAAGGGTCTCCGCAAAATAGACGTAAATTCGTGGATATGGAACTTGGACAAATGAGTTCCCTCTACCTCTATGATTTAGTGGAATATAATCGCGTCTTAAAACAACGCAATACTTATTTGAAACAGCTAGCCATTAAGAAAAAGCAACCGGACGAATACTTAGAGGTTTTAAGCGAGATGTTAAGCGAGTTAGCTAGTAAAATCGTCTTTCATCGTCTTGATTTTATGAAGCAATTGGAGGCTTTAGCCATTCCGATTCATGATCAGTTATCGCTTGGTCGTGAGAAATTCTCGGTTTCGTATCAAGCAACGATTCCGCTGGAGGATGGACTGACTCCTTCGCAAATGAAAGAAATTTATATCGATCAATTCAAGAAGAATCAAACTCGTGAGGCGGATCAAGCCACAACGCTGATTGGACCGCACCGTGACGATTTGATTTTTTATTTGAACGAGATTCCGGTTCAAACGTACGGTTCGCAAGGACAGCAACGTTCGACCGTACTGAGTTTGAAGCTTGCAGAAATCGAATTGATGAAATTATCAACAGGCGAGTATCCTCTTCTATTATTAGATGATGTACTTTCAGAACTCGATGATGATAGACAAACCCATCTGATTAAGGCCATTGAAAATAAAGTGCAAACCTTTATTACCACAACAAGCCTGGATGGGATTAAGCAACAATTTATTAATGAACCGGTCGTAATACCGATTGAAAAAGGAACTATTTTAAAAATGGAGAGTGAGAATTAGCATATGACAGAAGAAAACAAAGCTGAATTAGCTGCGCAATATGATGCCAGTCAGATTCAAGTATTAGAAGGACTCGAAGCTGTTCGTAAACGTCCTGGGATGTATATTGGTTCAACAAGTAGTGCGGGACTTCATCACCTTGTTTGGGAAATCGTGGATAATTCGATTGATGAGGCTTTAGCAGGATTTGCCACTCATATTGAAATTGAAATCACCAAAGAAAACCATATTCGCGTAACCGATGATGGTCGTGGGATTCCGGTCGATATTCAAGAAAAAACAGGTCGTCCTGCCGTAGAAACGGTATTTACAGTGCTTCACGCCGGTGGTAAATTCGGCGGTGGAGGCTATAAAGTTTCTGGGGGTCTTCACGGGGTTGGGGCTTCTGTTGTAAATGCTCTTTCAACAGACTTAACTGTTCAAGTCTTTAAAGATGGCAATATTTACGAGCAATCTTATAGCCGTGGTGCGGTATTAGAAGACTTAAAAATTATTGGAACAACCGATAAACATGGTACAAGCGTATACTTTGTACCAGACCCTGAAATTTTCCAAGAAACAACCGTCTTTGAATTTGATAAATTAGCCAACCGTGTGCGTGAATTAGCATTCTTGAATAAAGGATTAAAATTAACGATTACGGATTTCCGACCAGAAGAGCCAGTGAAAAAATCTTTCTGCTACGAAGGCGGGATTAAGAGCTATGTCGAACACTTAAATAAATCAAAACAAGTGTTATTCGAAGAGCCAATTTATGTAGAAGGAGAACAAGATGGCATTCAAGTAGAAGTGGCTATGCAATACACTTCTGGATACCATACAAACCTTCTCAGCTTCACGAATAATATCCACACTTATGAAGGTGGGACTCACGAATCAGGGATGAAGACGGCCTTAACACGTGTGATTAACGATTACGCACGTCGTCAAAAATTGATGAAAGAAAACGAAGAAAAACTAAGCGGTGAAGATGTCCGTGAAGGTTTAACAGCCGTTGTTTCTATCAAACATCCTGATCCACAGTTTGAAGGACAAACAAAAACGAAATTAGGAAACTCTGAAGCACGTACGATTACAGATCGTCTGTTTTCAACGCACTTCGATAAATTCTTAATGGAAAATCCTCAAGTGGCACGTAAGATTGTCGAAAAAGGGATTTTAGCTTCGAAAGCGCGTCTTGCTGCAAAACGTGCCCGTGAAGTGACTCGTAAGAAATCTGGTTTAGAAATTTCAAACTTACCAGGGAAATTAGCAGACTGCTCAAGCAATGACCCAACGATTTCTGAATTATTCATCGTCGAAGGGGATTCTGCGGGTGGTTCAGCAAAACAAGGACGTTCACGTCATTTTCAAGCGATTTTACCAATCCGCGGGAAAATCTTGAACGTTGAAAAAGCAACACTCGATAAAATTTTAGCCAACGAAGAAATTCGTTCGCTCTTTACAGCGATGGGAACTGGTTTTGGTGGAGATTTTGACTTATCGAAAGCTCGTTACCAAAAATTAGTCATCATGACCGATGCCGATGTCGATGGAAGTCACATCCGTACATTGCTCATTACTCTTTTCTATCGTTATATGCGCCCTGCAGTGGAAGCTGGATATATTTACATCGCTCAACCACCTCTTTACAAATTGAAACAAGGGAAAAATGAATACTACATTCAAAATGATGAAGAGTTAGAAGCGAAACTAAAAGAATTACCAGCACATCCAAAACCACAATTATCACGATACAAAGGTCTTGGGGAAATGGATGCAGAACAATTATGGGAAACAACCATGAACCCTGAAAACCGTTCAATGTTACAAGTATCTGTGGAAGATGCTGCAGAAGCGGATCAAATTTTAGATATCTTGATGGGCGACCGTGTAGAACCACGTCGTGAATTCATTGAAAGCAATGCGAAATACATCAATATGGAAGATTTAGATATCTAATCCAGTAATCGAATTTGAAGAGAAGAATAGAAAAGGAGACGAATTATGTCTGAAGAAGTGAAACACTTTGAAGAAACTTTTGAATCAACTGATTTAGTACAAACGATGCGTAAATCATTTCTTGAGTATTCGATGAGTGTTATTGTATCGCGTGCCCTACCAGATGTGCGTGATGGATTAAAACCAGTACACCGTCGTATTTTATATGGAATGAGTGAACTTGGAGTAACACCGGACAAACCGCATAAAAAATCTGCGCGTATTGTCGGGGACGTAATGGGTAAATATCACCCACACGGTGACTCTGCCATTTACGATGCCATGGTTCGTATGGCACAAGATTTCTCATACCGTTACCCATTAATTGATGGTCACGGTAACTTTGGTTCTGTCGATGGAGACGGAGCCGCTGCGATGCGTTATACAGAGGCTCGTATGAGTAAAATTGCTCTTGAAATGCTTCGCGATATTAACAAAGATACGATTAATTTCCGTGATAACTACGATTCAACAGAACGTGAACCGGAAGTATTACCAGCACGTATTCCAAACTTATTAGTCAACGGTGCGACAGGGATTGCCGTAGGGATGGCAACGAATATTCCACCACATAACTTAGCGGAAGTCATCTCTGCTCTTCACTTATTAATGAAGAACCCTGATGTAACCACTACTGAATTGATGGAAGCTCTCCCAGGTCCTGACTTTCCAACTGGAGGAATTGTCTTAGGTAAATCAGGAATTCGTCGTGCATACGAAACAGGACGCGGATCGATTACGGTTCGTGGACGCGTACAAATCGAAGAATTGAAAAATGGAAAAGAACGCATCATCATCACTGAATTACCATATATGGTGAATAAAGCGCGTTTAGTAGAACGTATCGCACAATTACACCACGAGAAGAAAATCGAAGGAATTACTTACTTAAACGATGAATCTGACCGTGTGGGAATGCGTGTTGTGATTGAAGTGCGTCGTGATGTTTCCGCATCCGTTGTATTAAATAATTTATACAAATTAACACCATTACAATCAAACTTCGGATTCAATATGCTTGCGATTGTGAATCAAGAACCAAAAGTATTGAGCTTAAAAGAAATTTTACGACACTACTTAGACCACCAAGAAGAAGTCGTTCGTCGTCGTAGCTTATTCGATAAGAAAAAAGCGGAAGACCGTGCTCACATTTTAGAAGGGTTACAAATCGCTTTAGACCATATCGATGCGATTGTGGCGATTTTAAGAAGTTCAGCTAGTGGAGATATCGCTAAAGACCGCTTCATGAATGAATACGGCTTAAGCGATAAACAAGCACAAGCAATCTTGGATATGCGTATGGTTCGTTTAACAGGATTAGAACGCGAGAAAATCGATGCAGAATACAACGAATTACAAGCAACCATCCAATACTTAGAAAAAGTATTAGCAAGTGAAGAACTTCGTTACGAAATCATCGAACAAGAGCTTCTTGAAATCCAACAACGTTTCGACAATTCTCGTCGTACAGAATTATTAGTCGGAGAAGCATTAAGCCTTGAAGATGAAGATTTAATCGAACAAGAAGATGTCGTCATTACATTAACGAAGAATGGATATATCAAACGTCTTGCCAACACTGAATTCAAGGCACAACGCCGTGGAGGACGTGGGGTTCAAGGAATGAGCGTCCATGATGATGACTACGTGGAAAACATGATTTCATGTTCAACACATGATTCACTCCTCTTCTTTACGAATACAGGGAAAGTTTACCAAGCAAAAGGGTATGAAATTCCTGAATATAGCCGTACAGCAAAAGGATTACCAGTCATCAACTTATTAAACATTGATTCAGCTGAGAAAATTCAAGCGATTATCAGTGTGCCAGAATCTGACGAAACAGAACGCTACTTGTTCTTTACAACATTACGTGGAACCGTCAAACGTGTTCGTCTATCGGAATTCAAGAATATCCGTACAAATGGTCTACGTGCCATCCAATTACGTGAAGATGATGAACTCATCCGTGTAGTGGTCACAAGCGGAAATGATGGAATTATCCTTGGAACTTATCACGGTAATGCTGTAAGCTTCCATGAAGATAAAGTTCGTGCGATGGGTCGTACCGCTTCAGGTGTTCGTGGGGTTTCTCTACGTGACGGTGACTATGTCATCGGAATGGATATTTTAACTCCTGATAATGAAGTATTAGTCGTGAGTGAAAAAGGATACGGAAAACGTACGGCTGCGAGTGAATACGCATTGAAAGGCCGTGGTGGTAAAGGAGTTCGTACACTTCGGATTACCGAGAAAAACGGACCACTTGTCTGCTTACGTACGGTAACTGGAGATGAAGACTTACTTATCATGACCAATAAAGGGGTTATCATCAGATTCCATGCCGAAGACGTGTCTCAAACAGGCCGTGGTGCACTTGGAGTTCGTATGATGCGTCTCGATCAAGATGCGATTGTAAGTTCATTAGCGATTGTAGACCGCGAAGAAGAAACAGAAGAAGATTCTCTTGCCACTGACTCATCGACTGAATCAGTAGCAACAGAAAATCCAACTGCATCCCTTTCAGATGAGGCCATCAAAGGCAATATGAAAGACTTTGCGCAACAATTAGTTGACGAAGAAAACGAATAATTAGTAAGCAAAAAGCCATCAAATGATGGCTTTTTGAGTTCTGTTTTTTCTTTATGATGCTAAAAGGAGTATCAAAATCACTCATTAAGATTACGAAGAATCATACGGATTTGTAGTAATCGAATGGAAAGCTTTTTAGCAAAAAAATACTCTTTTTACGCAAAAAAGTACTACTTTTTAGAATTTTTATCGGTATAATAAGGGTGAAATAATCCATAAGGAGGAATTTACATGATTGAATTTAAAAATGTTTCAAAAGTATATGAAAAAACCGTCGCTTTAGATGGACTCAACTTAACGATTGAAAGTGGAAAAATTATCGGACTGATTGGACATAATGGTGCAGGAAAATCAACAACCATTAAATCCTTAGTAAGTGTTATCAATCCAACAAGCGGAGAAATTATTGTGGACGGACAAGAATTGTCATCCAATCGTCTAGCCATTAAAGAAAAAATTGGCTATGTAGCTGATAGCCCAGACCTATTTCTACGCTTAACAGCCAATGAATTCTGGGAATTAGTCGCCTCTTCTTATGGCATGACTCTAGACGAAGTAGAAAGTCGTCTTGCTTATTTATTAGAATTATTTGATTTCGAAGGACATCGCTATGAAGTCATTGATTCGTTTTCACACGGGATGCGTCAAAAGGTATTCGTCATCGGAGCGCTTTTATCAGACCCTGAAATTTGGGTACTCGATGAACCAATGACGGGTCTTGACCCACAAGCTTCTTACGACTTGAAGAAATTAATGCGTGAACATGCCGATAAAGGCAATACCGTTCTCTTCTCGACACATGTTTTAGAAGTAGCAGAACAACTTTGCGATAAGATTGCGATTTTGAAAAGAGGAAAACTACTCTTCTACGGTACGATTCAAGAATTGAAAGGCCAACAACCAGAAAGCACGCTTGAAGAAATCTACTTATCACTAGCCGGTAGACAAGAAGGAGTGGATTCACATGCGGTTTAATCGAATTCTGACGCTGGTGAAGACCAATTTAATTTTTGCGACGCAACCGGCACAATTACAAAATTATCGAAAGAAACAGGCGAAAAATCCATCGAAATCGGTGAATGTTGCGATGAGAACGTTGATTCAACAATTGCTATTTGCGGTGATGTTTGGAGCTTTATTTGGAATTCCAGGAGCAATTTCGGGACGTTCATACCCTCCACTTCAATTTGCAAGTACGGTTTTCTTATTCTTGATGATTTTAATTTCGCAAGCTTTACCAGCTGTTTACAATGTCTTTTATGAAAGTAAAGACTTTGAATCGTATTTGCCATATGCTTTTACAGAATTAGAAGTGGTTCTTGGAAAGAGCCTTTCGATTGTGGTGGCTACATTGCAAGGTTTTCTTCCAATCGTAATGCTATTTGGAATCCATGTGTATTTTTCAAGGGGAAACTTCCTCCTCACGATTCCAATTGCCTTAATCGGGGCACTTGTACTTAGTGTGACTGTTTACGTATTGATGTTTCTTCTCTGCTTCTTCCTAGCGAAGATTCCATTCTTTAGAAAATATCAATCCGTGATTGCGAATGTTTTAATTTTTGGGATTTCTCTTGGAGCCGTTATTGGTTATCAAATGATTTTGTCAAAATCCGTGGTGAATACTGTATTAACAGGAGAAATGCCACTTTTCCTTCAACCAGTACTTGCTTTCTATAATGCAATCTTAAATCCATTCGATATGAGTGTTTATCCAACGATTGGATTCGTGATTTTAGTATTTGTGGCGATTTTACTACTCGTGAAGTTCATTGTATTGCCAAACTTCTATCAAGCTGTTTCGCAAACATCGTCTTCGAAAGTAAAAGTTGAACGTGTAAAAGAAATGGAGTTAGATGGCAATAAGCTTTCAACAAAATTTATGATTCGCTATACCCTTCGTCAATTAATGGAAGGTTCTGTATTAACGCAAACGATTATTGCTGCAGGAATATTACCATATCTCTTGCTTCTTCCAACAGTTTTTAATTTAAGGAATGCTCCAGCAGGGATTAATTTTATGAATTTCATAAATCTAAACACCTTCTTACCATTTGCGATGTTTATTACCTTCATTGCATTCTTCAATACAGGAGGAAACAACTTATTAGCGGTCGGAATTTCGCTCGAGCGGGAAAACTATTATTATTTAAAAGTTCTTCCATTCGATATGCATCAATTTTTGGAACGTAAATTCTGGATTCTCTTTGCGATTCAGTCTGCGATTCCGGTCATTCTTATGACGGTCATTTGTACGGTTCTTCGCTTACCGATTTATATGACCTTAGGCATCATTCTCTCATGGGGAATTATCAGTCTAGGGCTTAGTCGTTGGGGATACGCCAGAGACTTGAAGCTCTTTACCCCAAGTTGGACGAATGTCATCGAGCTTTTAAACCGTACGCGTGGTGGGATTAAAGCGATTATTTTCATGGTCGTTCTATTCGGGTTTATCTTCGGGGCGATTTATTTATTAAGTCACTTACCAGAATGGAATCGTACTTTCGTTTGGTTCATTACAATTGCGTATGTTGTCTTGATTCTCGGGTTATCGATTTTTGCAACATTCTACTATAAGAAAAAATTACATGAATTAGTCGATTCTGAATAATGATTGAAGACTTAGAGAATGTCTCTAAGTCTTTTTTATAACCTATTTTATAGGTTTTTTAAGGAGTATAACCTAAAGTTATAACAAATGATAGAAAAACGATATAAGAAAACCTGTTGCTATGCAGTTTATTCTCTGTTATCCTAAGACCATATTCATCAGACATCACAAAGAACAGGTGAGTAGAAAATAAGATTTGCTAAGAGAGTCTCGGTAGGTGGAAAGAGATCAAATTGAATTTTTGAAGATGGCCTCGGAGTGATTTTACGTCGAATCATTAGACGTAAATGGGTAGCCCATTATAGCTGTAGAGTATAACACCCAGTGTGCGTACTCGGTAAGGTAGGATTCGTGAGGATTCTACAAAACAAGGTGGTAACACGAAATTTCGTCCTTGCAGTAGCGATACTGTGAGGATTTTTTATTTATAGGAGGAATGTACAATGTCAACATTACAAGCACCATTTAGAGTAGATCACGTAGGAAGTTATTTACGTCCAAGAGATTTAGTAGAAGCACGCGCAAAATTTGCAAATGGCGAAATTACACACGAAGAATTAACAGCTGTAGAAGATAAAGAAATCCGCGAACTTGTTAAAAAACAAATCGCTGCTGGTTTAAAAGGCGTTACAGACGGAGAATTCCGCCGTGCGTACTGGCATTTAGATTTCTTCTGGGGATTCAATGGTGTAGAACATACTGTTGGAGAACATGGTTATAAATTCAACGGTATTGAAACAAAAGCCGATACGTCAACATTAACGGCTCCAATCGATGGACATAACCACCCATTCGTAGAACATTTCAAATTCTTACGTGACTTAGTGAAAGATGAAGATGTTATTGTGAAATTCACAATTCCTTCTCCATCACAATTCTATTTCGAATTAATCCGTACTCCTGAACACATTGCAGCTTGGAAAGCAGTGTATCCAACTGAAAAAGAGCTGTTCGAAGCGATTAAAAACGCATATGTAGATGTGATTACAGACTTATACAACGAAGGTCTTCGCACGCTTCAATTTGACGACTGTACATGGGGCGCTTTAGCAGACGATGGTTTTGCAAAACGTTTCAATGCAGACCGTCCATTAGAAGAAGTTCGTCGTGACTTTGCTGGTCGTGCTTTACACTTAAACAACTCAGTTCTTGATGCATTACCAAAAGACTTAGTAGTGAATACACACGTTTGCCGTGGTAACTTCCACTCAACATGGATTTCTCAAGGGGGATATGAAAAAGTAGAAGATGAGCTATTAGCAGGCGAACACGTAAATGCGTACTACTTAGAATACGATACAGACCGTGCCGGCGACTTCAAGCCTCTTGCAAAAGTATCTGACGGTAAGAAAGTCGTTTTAGGACTCTTAACTTCAAAATTTGCGGATTTAGAAGATAAAGATGAAGTCATTGCTCGTATTAAAGAAGCAAGCCAATATGTGCCACTTGAAAACTTATACTTAAGTACACAATGTGGATTTGCCTCAACAGAAGAAGGAAATGTCATTAAAGAAGAAGATCAATGGAAGAAAATCGCATTGATTTCAGAAATTGCACGTGAGGTTTGGGGAGAATAATCCTCACATTATAAAACAAACAAAAAGGCTGTGGGGAGAATGACTTTTGAACCACAGCCTTCCCCTATTTAGAAAGGATGAAAACTATGTCAACATTTCAACAACAATTAGCACAAGCTTACGAAACATTAAAACAAGCCAAATGGATAAACTTAAGCCATCAAATTGATGCCGATAGCCCTCACTTCCCTGCTCTACCAGCATTGGAACAAAAAGATTTATTTACATTAAAAGATGGATTCCACGTGCAACAACTATCCGTAGTGACACAATACGGTACGCATATCGACCCACCTTGCCACTTCTATGAAGGCGGACGTTTCCTCGATGAAATCGAGTTGAAAGATTTATTATTGCCACTCTACGTCATCGACCGTTCAAAAGAAGTAGCCGAAAATCCAAATTACGAATTAACAAAAGCAGACGTTTTAGTGTTTGAAGAAGAATACGGACAAATCGAACCAGGGGCCTTTGTCGCCTTCCGTAGTGACTGGTCACATCGTTGGCCAAGCCAAGACGAAGTTCGTAATTTATATGAAAATGACGTTCAACATACTCCAGGTTGGGCAAAAGACGCGCTTGAATTTTTAATTCACGAACGTCATGTGAAAGCCGTTGGTCACGAAACATTAGATACAGACTCAGGTGTTCATGCAGCAGCGCATGGTTTAACAAACGAATATTACTTATTAAGCCAAAATATCTTCCAAGTTGAAGTATTAGCGAACCTTGACCAAGTTCCTGCAGTGGGGGCTGTGATTTCAATTTCATACCCAAACTGGAAACAGACTCCAGGGTCACCTGTTCGCGCCATTGCCTATTTACCAGAAGCTGAATAAACGAAAAGAGGAAAATAGATGTCAAATCACGAAAACTGTAGCTGTTGTCAAAAAGCACCCTTTAGACTCGATCACGTAGGAAGTTTCTTACGTCCCGAACGTCTAAAAGAAGCCCGTGCGAAATTTAGTGCAGGAGAAATCACTGCTGAAGAACTCGAACGCGTTGAAAACGAAGAAATCATCGCCCTAATCGAGAAAGAAAAAGAACTAGGCCTCAAATCTGTCACAGACGGTGAATTCCGTCGCGCATTTTGGCACTTAGATTTTTTAGAACACTTAGAGGGAGTTGAACTTGTAGAAGTAGACCACTTCTCTGTTCAATTCAAAGATAAAGATGTGAAGCCAAAAACATTACGTATCGTTGGAAAGGTTGATTTCTCTGAAGACCATCCATTCGTAAAACACTTCAAATTCTTAAAAGAGCACGCTGGCGATACACCAGTAAAATTAACGATTCCTTCGCCAAGTATGTTGCATTTGATTACGCAAGTTCGTGAGAAAAACTATGTACCAATTGAGCGCTACAAAGACAATGAAACCCTCTTCTATGATGATGTGGTTGAGGCATACCGTAAGGCGCTACAATGCTTCTACGACTTAGGATGCTGCAATATTCAATTAGACGACACTAGCTGGGGAGAGTTCTGTGCGTTAGACAAACGGGATGCGTACGAAGCACGTGGATTCGACCTCGAACAAATCGCTCGTGACTATGTGGATGTACTAAACCGTGTCATTGAATGGAAACCGGAAGATTTAGTGGTGAATATGCATATTTGCCGCGGAAACTTCCGCTCAACATGGTTCTCTAGCGGTGGTTATGAGCCAGTGGCGAAGACGCTATTTGGTCATTGCCGTGTGGATGGATTCTTCTTGGAATATGATAGTGACCGTGCTGGGGACTTTACTCCACTTCGCTATATTAAAGACCAAAAAGTCGTTCTTGGTTTAATCACTTCTAAATCAGGGGAATTAGAGGATAAAGGCGAAGTTATCGCTCGTATTAAAGAAGCCAGTCAGTATGTTCCTCTTGAACAATTATGCCTCAGCCCTCAATGTGGATTCTCTTCTACAGAAGAAGGCAATATCTTAACGATTGAAGCCCAATGGGATAAATTAAAACTGATTGACGAAATCGTTCATGAAGTTTGGGGATAAATTTTAACAAA
This sequence comes from uncultured Granulicatella sp., assembly GCF_938030755.1. Classification (GTDB taxonomy): domain Bacteria; phylum Bacillota; class Bacilli; order Lactobacillales; family Aerococcaceae; genus Granulicatella. The sequence continues at coordinate 19,747 of NZ_CALHIF010000022.1, forward strand.
AAATATCTCCTACAGTTTTTGGCTGTAGGAGATATTTTTTGTTGATTTCATCGTATTTATCGCTTCTTTTTCTTAAAACGAATGTCTAAATCATACCCATTTTTACTCGCAATTTTTTGAAGATATGAAAGCGTAGGATTATATTTTCCTTTTTCAAGCCTAGAAAGATTTCCTTGCGTCATACCGGCGTTTCTAGCGAATTCCGTTTGAGTTAGTCCAGAATCGTGCCGAAGCCGGATCATGGCTAAAGCATTTTTCTGAAGGAAATATTCCGCCTCAAAATCATCCCTAAAAGTCTCATATTTCGCGTCAAGACGGTCAAAAACCCGCTTTAAATAATCCACCATTTTCTCTTTACCCCCCTAATTCCTTTATAAACTAATTGTAACATATATGCTACATATCAGATATGATATATTGAAACTATTTTACTGCTAGTCTGCGACAAGTTTGCTCCTTGCAAACTTTCCTGAGCACCTCTGCAGCGCGGATTTCTGTTGCATTTTATAGCTTTGTTTGCTATAATGATTGAACGTGAGTATTAGAAATGATACTCTCCTTGCTTACTGAAATTTCAGTAGGCCAAAAGTCCATAAGGAGGTGACAGTCAATGAGTCAAACATCAAAATACGAGATTTTATATATCATCCGTCCAAACATCGATGAAGCTGCTAAAGCTGAATTGGTTGCAAGATTTGATGCTGTTTTAACAGACAACGGAGCAGTTGTTGTTGAATCTAAAGACTGGGCGAAACGTCGTTTTGCATACGAAATTAAAGATTTCCAAGAAGGTATCTATCACTTAGTGAACATCACTGCTGAAGATGCTGCTGCAATCGATGAATTCGACCGTTTAGCGAAAATCAACAATGACATCTTACGTCACATGATTGTTAAATTAGAAGCATAATTGTTTGTTATAAGTAAACAAAAATCTTGAAAGGAGTAAGAATTAAATGATTAATAATGTTGTATTAGTTGGACGCTTAACACGTGCCGTTGATTTACGTTATACTTCAAACGGAACTGCTTATGCGAGCTTCTCTATCGCAATTGATCGTCGTTACCAAAACCAAAACGGTGAACGCGAAACAGACTTTATCAACTGCGTAATGTGGCGTAAAGCTGCAGAAAACTTTGCGAATTTCACTCGTAAAGGCTCACTAGTAGGAATTGAAGGACGTATTCAAACTCGTAGCTATGATAACCAACAAGGCCAAAAAGTTTATGTGACTGAAGTGCTAGCTGAGAACTTCTCATTATTAGAATCACGTAATGTTACTGAACAACGCCCTGCAAATGATCAAAGCTCACAAGGTGGATTCCAACAAAATCAAACGAATAACTTTAATCAATTTAACACTCCTACTTCATCATTCGGTGGTGGAATGTCTGATCCATTCTTAAGTAATGGAGAGACAATCAACATTTCAGATGATGATTTACCATTCTAAAGTTTAAAAGGAGGATACCATAATGGCTCAACAACGTAGAGGTGGCGGTCAACGCCGTCGTAAAAAAGTTTGCTACTTCTGTGCAAACCACGTAGACTACATTGATTACAAAGATGTAGAATTATTAAAACGTTACATTTCTGAAAAAGGTAAAATCTTACCACGTCGTGTAACAGGTACTTGTGCTAAACACCAACGTACTTTAACTGTTGCAATCAAACGTGCTCGTATCATGGGATTATTACCATTCACAACAGTTGACTAATTAAAATAAGGATTGAGATTTTCTCAATCCTTTTTTTTTATTATTTAGTATCTATCAAAAGTTTAAAGTGTTAATGATGAGATTTTCGTCACTCAGAAGAACATTAAACTCTTATCAGTACTCAAGATTTATAAAATAGCAGTTTAATAACAAATTACATCAGAATGTTTCACGTGAAACATTTATGAACTACTCTACCCTCTTTCTACAAAATGTTTCACGTGAAACATTTTAGAAGAACTGACGATTCCCTAAAAATATGGTAAAATAGAGTCTATAGAAAGAAGGTGCAGTAATGAAGAAAAGCCTAACAGAACATATAAAGGCTTTACCGACATTTCTTAAAGGCTATGCTATAAAAAAATACGGATACTCCTTCGTCGGGATAATCCTCTGCATGCTTATAATAGCTTATGTAATGAATATATGGGTAGGAATTGTTCTAACTTTATTTGTAATATTGATTGGTATACTACTCTACTCTTTTGCGAATTATATCGTTAAAGAAACAAATCATTATGTATCGAACTTATCCTATAAAATCAATAAAGGCTCACAGGATGCTTCCATTAAAATGCCGATTGGAATGCTTCTTCTTGATTCTAATGGAGAAATACAATGGATTAATCCATATTTACAAAAATATTTTGATAAAAAAGATCTTCTGGGTTTTTCTTTGAAACAAGTAGATAAAGAATTGGCTCAAACTGTTAGCCAATTAAAACCTAACGAAGAGAAAGTAATTTATTGGAAAGAAAAATATTTCCAAACGGTCTTCCATTCAGATATCGGAATGCTATATATGATGGATATTACAGAGTATGCCGTTATCAAGGAAACCTATTTAGATGAAAGACCTGTATTTGGGCAAATTTTTGTCGATAATTATGCTGAAGTGTCGCAATCTTTAACCGACCGCAAGAAATCGAACCTAAACAACTTCGTGACGAACCAGTTAACGAGTTGGGCAAATCATAATAATATCTATTTAAAACGTGTAGATACAGACCGATTTGTAGCGTTTCTCGATAAAAAAATATTATCAAGACTCGAAAAAGATAAATTCGATATAATTGATAAAATTCGTGAAACTACAGCTCAACAAAATACTCCTCTAACTGTAAGTATGGGTTTTTCTTACGCTGATTCTACTGTTAATGAAATGTATTACGATGAAATTGCGTCTCTTGCACAAGAAAACCTAGATTTAGCGCTAGGGCGTGGTGGAGATCAAGTTGTAGTTCGTTCAAAAAATGAAGAAACAAGGTTCTATGGTGGAAAAAGCAATCCTCTAGAGAAGCGGACAAGAGTGCGTTCTCGTATGGTTTCTCAAGCCTTAGAAAACATGATGGCTGAAGCAACTCAAATTATCATCATGGGACATCAATATCCTGACATGGACTGTGTAGGCGGGTGTTTAGGAATACGTAGAATTGCTAAAATGCATGGAAAAACATCGTGGATTGTCACGAATCCAGACCAATACTCTCACGATATAAAAAAATTAATGGCTGTGATTAAGGAAGATGAGGAACTCTTCTCTTCTATCGTGACCCCAGAAATGGCGGAAGCTTTATTAACTCCAGAAACATTAGTCATTATCGTGGATGTAAGCAAACCATCCCTAACGGCTTCACCAGAAGTTGTCGAGAAAGCAAATCAATTGGTTATTATTGATCACCATCGACGCGGACAAGAATTTCCTGCAAATCCTGATTTGGTTTATATTGAACCGTATGCTTCTTCAGCTGGTGAGTTAATTACCGAACTTTTAGAATATCAATCGAATGAGGAAGAACAAATTAAGACGATTGAAGCAACAACATTATTAGCAGGAATCATCGTTGATACGAGAAATTTCACCCTGCGTACAGGTTCAAGAACCTTCGATACTGCTAGTTATTTAAAATCAGTTGGCGCCGACACCATCCTCATTCAACGCTTACTGAAAGAAAATGTAGATACGTATTTGATGCGAAGCCATTTGTTAAATTCACTAGAGATTCTTCCGAATAACATCGGAATTGTTCACGGAGAAGAGACATTTGTCTACCCTACAGTTGTTGCAGCTCAGACTGCGGATATGATGTTATCTATGGAAAATATCGATGCTTCATTTGTTGTCACTAAACGGAATGACGGTCGTATTGGAATTAGCGCGCGTAGTCTTGGGAATAAAAACGTTCAACGTGTAATGGAAAAAATGGGTGGTGGTGGACATTTATCAAATGCTGCTACACAGCTAACGGATATGAGTATCGAAGAAGCTATCGAACAGTTGAAGACTGTTATTCAAGAATTAGATACTGAAATTAATCTATAACTATGAGGAGGAATAGAGTATGAAAGTAATTTTCTTAAAAGATGTAAAAGGCAAAGGTAAAAAAGGCGAAGTTAAAAATGTAGCTGATGGCTATGCACAAAATTTCTTAATTAAGAACGGTTTTGCAAAAGAAGCTACTTCAGCAAATCTCGCTACTTTATCCGGTCAAAAGAAAGCGGAAGAAAAACATAACGCCGAATTATTAGCAAAAGCTAAAGAATTGAAAGAGTTCTTAGAACGCGAAGAAACAGTAGTTACCATTAAGGCTAAAGCAGGCGAAGATGGACGTTTGTTCGGGGCAATTCCAGCAAAACAAATTGCGGAAGAATTCAATAAAACTTTTAATGTAGAACTTGATCGTCGTAAATTCGAATTAGCGGCTCCAATTCGAGCGTTAGGATACACTCGTGTCCCTGTTAAATTACACCATGATGTTCAAGCGATTATGACAGTGAATATCGTCGCTCAATAAAGTTAGAAATTAGAAAAGAGATTATCCCACTTAGATAGTCTCTTTCTTTTTTACAAAATATGTGATAATAATCACAAAACGATTAAGTTATCTTTTATTTTGAGCCCAATCTTCTGTTTTATTAGGGTGTTTTGTGATACAATGAAACTGTATTTTTATGGCTATTTTTAGTAGAAAGGGTGTTTGAATGGAAGAGCTATATCCAAATTTAGTTCCGCCACAAAATCTAGAGGCAGAAGAGGCCGTTTTGGGTTCAATTCTTTTGGAACAAGACTCGATTATTTCGGTCATGGAGTTTCTTGTACCCGATGATTTTTATCGCGTTGCTCATCAATTGATTTTTGCCGCGATGATTGAATTAAATCAAAATTCGGAAGCAATCGATCCAATCACCGTTTCTGAGAAATTAAGGCAAAAGAACCAAATTGAAAATGTGGGTGGAGAAGCTGGTATTATAGAGCTTCTTGATAAAGTTCCTACAGCAGCCAACGTGGAATTTTACACTCAAATTGTTTTAGAAAAATCAACTCGTCGTAAATTAATTAAAACATCGACGAATATTGTAAAAAATGCTTACCAAGAAGATGAGACGATTGCAAATGTTTTAGATACAGCTGAAAGAGACATTCTTTCTGTATCTGAAGGACGAAATAAAGCGGGATTCATTCCAATTCGTGATGTTTTACATGACGCATATGCAAGCTTAGAAGAACGCTCCAAAAATAATGGAGAAGTTACAGGAATTGCTACAGGGTATATCGGTTTGGATCGAATGACTTCTGGACTTCACGCAGATGAGTTGATTATTTTAGCAGCACGTCCTTCTGTCGGGAAGACCGCTTTTGTATTAAACATTGCTAAGAACGTTGCGGTTAACTTGAATGAAACAGTAGCGATTTTCAGTCTTGAAATGGGGGCAGAATCTTTAGTAGAACGGATTATCTGTTCTCATGCGAGCATTAATGCAGGACATTTGAAAACAGGGAAATTGACTGATGAGGAATATACGCAATATTTCGTGGCGACAGGGGTCCTTGCTGAAGCTCCTATTTATATCGATGATACTCCAGGAATTCGTGTGTCAGAGATTCGTGCGAAATGTCGTCGTTTGAAGCAAGAGCGAAATAATCTCGGCTTAGTAGTGATTGATTACTTACAATTAATTGAAGGAAACGGAAAAGAGAGCCGTCAACAAGAGGTTTCTGAAATTTCTCGTAATTTGAAAAAATTAGCGAAGGAATTAAAGGTTCCAGTTATTGCACTTTCTCAATTATCTCGTGGAGTGGAACAACGTCAAGATAAGCGACCAATCATGTCGGATATTCGTGAATCTGGATCTATCGAGCAAGATGCGGATATCGTAGCGTTCTTATATCGTGATGATTATTATCGTCAAGAGCCAGATGAAAATGGACATGTTCCAGAAGTGGAGCCAAATAGTACCATTGAAGTCATTATTGAGAAAAACCGTAGCGGTCCACGTGGAACGGTTGAATTGAACTTCATGAAAGAATTTAATAAGTTTACAAATTTAGTGCCAGATGAAATTGAGCAAAGAGCTCCAATGGCATAGTAAAATTAAAAAAATAGAAGAGGTGCGTCAAATGTCATCAGTAGTCGTTGTTGGAACACAATGGGGAGACGAAGGAAAAGGGAAAATTACAGATTTCCTCAGTGAAAATGCAGAAGTAATCGCTCGATATCAAGGGGGAGACAATGCAGGGCATACCATTCAATTTAATGGGGTAACTTATAAACTTCATTTAATTCCATCCGGTATTTTTTCATCAGAAAAAATTAGTGTGATTGGAAATGGAGTGGTCCTAAATCCAAAATCTCTCATCACAGAACTTGAATATTTACAAGAAAGAAATGTGACTACTGATAACTTACGTATTTCAGACCGTGCGCATGTCATCTTGCCATACCATATTCGCTTAGACCAATTACAAGAAGAAGCGAAAGGCGATAACAAAATTGGAACAACGAATAAAGGGATTGGACCGTGCTACATGGATAAAGCAGCGCGTGTTGGGATTCGTGTGGCAGACTTACTAGACCGTGAAGTATTTGCTGAACGTCTAAAAATTAACTTAGCCGAAAAGAATCGCCTCTTTACTAAAATGTACGATGCAGAACCAATCGAGTTCGATGATATTTTCGAAGAGTACTACGAATATGGTCAACAAATAAAGAAATACGTTTGCGACACTTCCGTGATTTTAAACGATGCATTAGACCAAGGAAAACGCGTATTATTCGAAGGGGCACAGGGTGTTATGCTGGATATCGACCAAGGAACCTATCCATTCGTAACATCTTCAAACCCAGTTGCTGGTGGGGTAACGATTGGTAGCGGTGTTGGACCTTCAAAAATTAATAAAGTCGTTGGGGTATGTAAAGCGTACACTTCTCGTGTAGGGGATGGACCTTTCCCAACAGAATTATTCGATGAAATCGGCTCACGTATTCGTGAAGTTGGACGTGAATACGGTACAACTACTGGGCGTCCAAGACGTGTTGGATGGTTCGATAGCGTTGTAATGCGTCACTCTAAACGTGTATCAGGCATTACAAACTTAAGCTTGAACAGTATCGATGTATTAACAGGATTAGAAACGATTAAAATCTGTGTGGCTTACCGTAAGCCAAATGGAGAAGAAATTTCCCATTACCCAGCAAGCTTAGTCGAATTAGGACAATGTGAACCAGTCTATGAAGAATTACCTGGTTGGACGGAAGATATTACAGGATGCCGTTCACTAGAAGAACTACCTGAAAATGCACGTAACTATGTACGTCGTATTTCAGAATTAGTCGGCGTTCGCATTTCTACTTTCTCAGTAGGACCAGATAGAGAACAAACCAACATTTTAGAAAGTGTTTGGGCATAAAAAAGAATAGAGTAAAGGAAGATTGATATGAAGAAAATCTTAGTTGTAGATGATGAGAAACCAATCTCAGACATCGTCAAGTTTAGTCTTTCAAAAGAAGGATTTGAGGTCATTACAGCATTTGATGGCGAAGAAGGACTCGCTGCTTTCCACGAAAAAAATCCAGATTTAGTCATTTTGGACTTGATGTTACCAAAAATTGATGGATTAGAAGTTTGTCGTGAAATTCGTAAAACAAGTCATGTTCCTATTATCATGGTAACGGCTAAAGATTCTGAAATTGATAAAGTTTTAGGTCTGGAATTAGGTGCAGACGATTACGTAACAAAACCTTTCTCAAATCGAGAATTAATCGCGCGTGTGAAAGCAAACTTACGTCGTCAACAATTAGCTCCAGCGGAAACAGAAGAAGAAAAAACAGCTAACGAAATTGTTTTAGGCGCTTTAACGATTCATGAAGATGCCTATGTGGTTTCAAAACGTGGTGAAGAAATCGAATTAACGCATCGTGAATTTGAATTGCTTCATTATTTAGCAAAACATATCGGACAAGTGATTACTCGTGAACACTTATTGCAAACGGTGTGGGGCTATGATTACTTTGGGGATGTTCGTACAGTAGACGTAACCGTTCGTCGTTTACGTGAAAAAATTGAAGACACACCGAGTCATCCAACATGGATTATGACGCGACGTGGGGTAGGATACTATATTAAAACCCCAGACCAAGAAAAAGATGCTTAAACAACGAATGCGCTTTTCCTTGCCATGGTATATTCTGGCAAGAAAAGCGTATTTTGCTAAAAAGTAGAGGAGAAAGTGACTCATGAAGAAGATGAAACGATTTTTTCGTTCCATTCAATTTAAGATTCCAATGCTGTTTATCTTGCTCTTGATGATTTCGTTGCAACTCATTGTCGCGAACTTCTTAACGCAATTAGAATCTCAAATGATTTCGAACTTTCAGGAACAAATTCAGCTACAAGTAGGGTTCTTGAAAAATAATGTGCAGCCCATTTTGGCTAAGGATACAACAGATGAGGCCAAATCAGCTGAAATATCGCAATTGTTACAAGATTATCCAACAGGAAATAGTATTGTAGAAATTCGTATTATGGATATGCAGGGATATATTTTGGGAACCACGAATCAAACGCAGCAATCAATTGTAGGGACTCGTTCCACAGAGGCTGATGTACAACAAGTGGTAGTCTCAAATACTGTGTACAGTTACAACTATATTGACGGAGATTCTAGATATTGGAAATACGTTTCGCCGATTGATCCCGTCAGTGGTGTTTCTGGAAATCCAGTGGGGATTATTTCGGTAACGTCTAATATTGAATCGCGGTACACTCAAGTAAAAGATATTGGGATTATCTTTATTAGTTCTTCCGTTTTTATTATCATTTTAGCGATTGTGATTACCGTCATGATTTCTCAAGGGATTACTCGTCCGATTGCTGAAATGAAACAACAGACAGAACAAATTGCAGAAGGAAACTATACGGGTGAAGTGATGATTTACGGAGACGATGAGCTTGGGCAGTTAGGGCAAGCGATTAATGATTTATCTGTAAAAATCAAAGAAGCTCAAGAAGGAACGGAAGCGGAGCGGCAACGCTTAGACAGTGTCTTGCGTCATATGAGTGATGGGGTTATTGCAACAGACCGTCGTGGAAGAATTGTGATTATTAATGCTGCTGCATTGGATGTTTTGAACTTACGAAATGAGCATGTTATCGGAACGCCATTACTTGAAGTATTGCGTTTAGATAATAGTGTTTCTTTTAGAGATTTATTGGAATCTCAAGAAGAGCGAATGATTACGATTGAAGAAGATGGCGAGGAAACCATTGTTCAATGTGAAATTTCAGTGATTCAGCGCGAATCAGGATTTATTAGTGGTCTCGTGTGCGTATTAACGGATGTTACGGAACAAGAAAAAATTGACAGAGAACGTCGTAATTTCGTATCAAATGTTTCTCACGAATTAAGAACTCCATTAACGAGTATCAAGAGTTATACGGAAGCCCTGGTGGATGGAGCATGGGAAAATAAAGAAATTGCTCCAGAGTTTCTGAATGTCATAGAAACAGAAACGGATCGAATGATGCGTATGATTACCGACTTACTGAACTTATCACGGATGGACCAAAATCGATTAGAACTTGATAAAGAGTTTGTGAATATGAATGAACTCGTGAAGCATATTGTGAATCGATTTGATATGGTTTTACAGTCTGACCAATATAGAGAAAAGAACTATCGAATTCTCACAGATATTACCCAAAGAAATCTATGGGTAGAAATCGACCAAGATAAGATGACGCAAGTATTAGATAATATTATCAATAATGCGATTAAATATTCTCCAGATGGGGGACGGATTATTGTTCGACTCATGGAAACTCATACCGACCTTATTGTTAGTGTGAGTGATGAAGGACTAGGAGTTCCGCGTAAAGATATTCCTCACCTATTTGATCGTTTCTATCGTGTAGATAAAGCTCGATCAAGAGCAATGGGCGGTAGTGGACTTGGTCTTGCGATTTCTAAAGAAGTCGTACAACTTCATGGAGGAAAAATCTGGGTGAATAGTATTGAAAATAAAGGATCAACATTCTTTATTTCATTACCTTATGTTCCATTTGAAGAGGATGGTGAATGGGATGAAATTTAAAAATTTTCGAGTACTATTATCGACCTTATTTGTGTTGATGCTCCTTAGCTTTGTATTTACGTATTTAATTGTTATTCGTCCAGTTGAATTTTTTGGAGTAAAAAAACAATCAACTAATCTGACGACTACTCAAGATTCCGGAGCACAGATTCGAGCGAACTATACGCTTGAGGATGTTTTTAGACCGACCCGCCTTGTCTTAACCAATAACAATAAGTTTGAAATGACAAGCCAAATGTCGATTCTAAAAGAAGTAAATACCTATCTATCAAAAAGCTTTTCGAATGTAACGCGTTTGTCTAACTTAGATGATACTAGTTATGAGAACCTTGTTTTAAGAGAAGCTCATTCGCAAATTTTATTTGATGGGTTGCTTTCTTTCGGAATTATGAATCGTTATTTTGACGGGTTGAATGAGGATTATGTCAATGAGACATTTTCACGAATTGTTATTCGAACGGATGAACCGCATACGGCATACTTTGTCAATGATGAAAATAAAAATGTATACAGTGCAAAAATCGATGAGAGCTTAAGTGCGAAATTGGATGCTTTGTATAAATCTGATGAATTTTATGAAGTAGAATCGTATCGAGGAAAGACAAAGCAATTTTTTGTGGAGCAAGATAAGGTAAACGTTGAACAATCGGCATACTTGATTGAGCAAATTCCAATTACCTTCTATATCCGCCAACTCTTTTCAAATCAAACGGAAATTAGAACACGTGGAGATGGAAAGAGTGTGGTGTATAACGACAATTTATCTCAATTGAAGATGGATCGTACAACAAATATCATTACTTTCTTTGAAAATAAACCAGGTGATGAAACACTTCTTTATACGAATAACTTAACGCAGACTTTTACACAGATGAAGCGTCTAGGTGGATGGCAATTAGGAATGAGTTTTTCTTCAGTAGATTTAAGTTCCAATATAGTGGAGTATGTTCGATATGTGAGTTCCTATCCAATTCTTTCTAGCGGAAGAGAAGGGATGACTCAAGTAAAAGCGACCGCAAATGGAATTGAAAAATTAAAAACATCCTCTTTAATTGCGCAAACCCCTCTGCCAACCAAAAATAAAAAGGTAACGATTGTTGGTGGAAAAGATATTGTGGCGGAACTGCTCAATGAAGGGTTCTCAATGAATGAGATAGAAGATATTCGAATTGGTTATTCTTGGACAACCAGCAGTGAAAACAATCAAATCGTAGAATTTATTCCGACTTGGTATATCAAAATGAATAACAGATGGAAGACATTATCAGAGTTAAAAGCGGAGAAAAAAGCGGGAGATGCCGCGAATAAACAAACAGTAGGGGGTGACGGAGATGGACTTTAGAAGAAGTGCAATCGTATTGATTGTTTGTTTCTTTTTCCTAGATGTATTCCTATTTGGACTCGTTTGGCAGAAAAAGGTAGAATCAAAAACCCCTTTGAATACAAGTATTAACGTCATCGATCAGATGAAACAAGATGGAATTACATTGCCGTCATTACCTTCAACGGAGGAAACGGCTCCGATTATCCAACTAACCCCTGTTTCCATTGAGTCAGGTTTGAATAATTTACAAAATCAAATCGTATCATTGGAAAAAAATGTTATCAATGCAGAGTTAGTACCACCGATTCAGTTAAGTCTATCGAATCCAGTAAATGCGGAAAGTTTTAATGACTTAACAGCTTTTATCAATAATAAGGTTTTATTCGGGGATAAATATATATGGTCTTCTTATAATGCGACTACACGGAAAGTGATTTATACACAAAAAGCAGATAAATTGAGTATTATGGATGGAACCAGCCAAATTATTGTCACATTGAATACGAATGACCAAGCTGTTAGTTATGAACAAACTTATGCGGGAAATGTGCAAGTGCTTGGAAATGAGAGAAGTTTAATTACTGCACAAAGCGCTGTTGAAGTTTTATTCCTAGCCGGGAAGATTCCAGCAAAATCAACTGTTTCAACGGTTAAGTTATCTTACTTTCAATCATTAGTGTTAAAAGAATTTTCCATTTATTCTCCTGCTTGGTATGTTGAAATTCGTCAAGCAGATGGTCAATTAGTGGCACGTCGTGTAGACGCAATTCATGGGACCGTGTTAATGAATGAAACCTTAGAAACAACGAATACGCAAACACAGCGTACAACAACCAATAACACAACAACACAAACAGTGCAACAACAATAGAAGGGACATAGTATGCAAGAATTAGGTTTTAAAGTGAGTTTATTAGCGAGTGGGAGTTCAGGTAATGCAACTTATATTGAAACTCCTAAGCAAAAACTATTAGTGGATTGTGGACTCACTGGTAAAGCTATTAGTGCGCAAATGGAGAAAATAAATCGTTCTATATCCGATATTGATGCGATATTAGTGACTCATGAGCATTCCGATCACATCAAAGGAATTGGCGTACTTGCAAGAAAGTATGGCATTCCTATTTATGCAAACGAAAAAACATGGGCAGCAATGTCTGGAAAAATTGGAAAGGTTGCTCTTGAACAACAAGAAATCTTCAATACTGGAGAAACACTGACTTTTGGAGATATTGATGTGATGAGTTTTGCGGTTTCTCATGATGCGGCTGCTCCACAGTTTTATAGCTTCCAAAAGGATCAACGCCAGTTTGTTATGCTAACAGATACCGGATATGTGAGTGACAAACTTCGTGCGCTCCTCAAAAATGCTAATGCGTATTTAATTGAAAGCAATCATGATCTTGAAATGTTAAGAATGGGGCCTTATGCGTGGCATTTAAAACAACGAATCTTAAGTGATAAAGGCCATTTATCCAATGATGATGGGGCTTTAGCCATGTGTGAAATGCTTGGAGACCAGACGAAACGCATTTATTTAGGGCATTTAAGTCAAGATAATAATATGAAGGAAATTGCTTATCAAACAGCAGAATCCGTATTTAGAACTCACGATAAAGGAGTTCATCATTCCTTCGAATTATTTCATACGGATCCATATGAGCCTACAAGCCTATTTGAAGTTTAAATTCTTAGGAATAATGCAAGAGATTTTTAAATAGACTATAAGTGTTTGTTCACATAAAATTCATATTTAGAATTTATCTTTAAAGTAACAACGAGAGGAGTGAGCAAATGGAAGAAGAACAACAAAAACAGTTAAGAAAACGTAAGAATAAAAGCTTTAGAAATGGATTTGTTGGTGGGATTGTTGGAGGAACCATTGCAGTCGCAAGTGGAATTGGAATTATGGCGATTACAAATCCTTTAAACCATCAAACACCAACGCCTACTACGCAAGCTTCAGAGAGTAATGTAACGACTACGAAAACCTCTACCGCCGCTGCAAATACGAATAATGATATTTCTAAGGTTGTAGAAAATGTAAAAAATGCAGTGGTTTCTGTCATTAACAAACAGGCGTCTGGCCGTAATTCTCTTTACGGAACTCAGCAGCAACAACAACAATCAAATGATGAATTAACGACAGCTTCAGAAGGAAGTGGCGTTATTTATAAAAAGGAAAATGGATATGCCTATATCGTAACGAACAATCACGTCATTGCAAATTCGCAAGAGTTAGAAGTTCTTTTAGCAGACGGAACTAGGGAAAAGGCAGAATTAGTTGGGAGTGACCAATGGACGGACTTAGCAGTGATTCGTATTCCAGCAGATAAAGTAAGTACTGTTGCGGAATTTGCGAACTCTGATGAGGTAAAAGCAGGACAAACAGCTATTGCAATTGGATCTCCTCTCGGCAGTGAATTTGCTACTAGTGTTACGCAAGGGATTGTTTCTGCAAATAATCGTCCAGTTCCAACTGATGTGGATGGCGATGGCCAACAAGATTGGATTGTAAATGCGATTCAAACGGATGCTGCAATTAATCCAGGGAACTCAGGTGGAGCTCTTATTAATAGCGCGGGACAAGTCATTGGGATTAACTCTATGAAGATTTCTAAATCTTCTGTTGAAGGTATGGGATTTGCAATTCCAAGTAATGAGGTCGTATCCATCATCAATGAATTGGAAAAAAATGGTAAAATCGTTCGTCCAGCTCTAGGAATTTCAATGGTGAACTTATCGAATGTGAATTCACAAGCCGTTAATCAGTTGAATTTACCAAAAGATGTGAAGGGCGGAGTTGTGGTTGCAGAAGTCTCTTCTAAAGGAAGTGCAAAAGCGGCAGGGCTTCAACCATATGATGTTATTGTAGAAATGGATGGCAAAAAAGTAGAGGGAATTCAAAATCTAAGAAAAATACTCTATAGTCATAAAGTGGGAGATAAATTGGAAGTAACGTATTATCGTAACGGACAAAAACAAACAACCACAGTTTCCTTAACAGAAACCAATAACCCAAGTTTATAAAAATAAATGAAGAGTCGGATTACCAATGTGGGATCCGACTTTTTTGGACTTATCCTCAAACTTATCCACCGAATTGTGGATAACTTTGTGGAAAAGTCTTTGGAAAACTCTTTGTCAAGTCCAAACAGTGGGAAATGCCTTTTGAAAACAGAAACTGCCAAAAAGCCTAGAATAAGGAATTTGATTGGAAAAAGTTATAAACATGAAAAAGAATTATTGTGGATAACTTTTTCATAAAACGACAAAGAACGTTGATATAACGGTGTTATTTTACGGTCATCTTTAGTGTGTATAACTGTGGATAACTAAGTCGTACCCCCCAAAATTAAATATAACATTTATGTAACATTTAGATGAATGGAATCTATATCTAGGGGCTATGGATAAAAAATGTCAAAATTTAGTGGCGAACATGTGTACATGTGGATAACTTTGTGGATAAGTAGTGGATAGGAGGATAAAACAAGCATTTTTCCTCAAAAAAAGGTAAGATATTGGATGAAGTGAGGGGATAATATGAATATCACGATTGTGAGTGTTGGAAAATTAAAAGAAAAATATTTAAAACAAGGAATTGATGAATACGCAAAACGCTTAGGCAGCTACTGCAAGTTCCAAGTAGTGGAAGTGCCAGACGAGAAGGCTCCTGAAAACTTAAGTGATAAAGAAATGGAGCAAGTACTCGAAAAAGAAGGAGAACGTATCCTTTCTAAAATTAAAGACGGAGATGTAGTCGTAGCGATGGCTATCGAAGGGGACTTAGTGAGTTCAGAACAACTCGCAAAAGAGATGGATACTTTTGCGCTCCATGGTAAGAGTTCGATGATCTTTGTTATTGGGGGGTCTCTAGGGTTAAGTCCAGCGGTAAAAAAACGGGCCGACCGTAAGATCTCATTTGGCCGTATTACCTTGCCGCATCAACTGATGAGACTCGTTCTAACCGAGCAAATTTATCGCGCATTCCGAATTAATTCTGGTCATGCTTATCATAAATAAGTAAATATTCTCATAAAAAAAATAAAAAGAAAGTGCAAAATAGAGAATATATTTTCACATTTATTTCATAAGGTGTGTCTATACTTTAGTTATTCCCAAAGAGAATATTTATCCTCCCAAATAAATATTTCTAATCCTTTTTTCCACGAAGCCTATTACATCAATGGTTTCGTGGTTTTTTATTTTCTGTTTTTAGTGATTGACTATCCTTTTGACCTTCTATTCATACCTTAATAATGGATAGTATCAACCGAGTTAGTAGTGCGATGTTTTAAAATAAAAAAGGACACCTAATTTAGGTGTCCTATGCAGAGCCGGTAAAACCTCTCTGAAAAATATCATCTGTAGAGCCTGCGATAAATCGCACCTCTAATGTATGTTCATTATAATGAAACTATGAATGAACATCACTTTTTTGTACTGAATAAGCTTTTAAGACAGTAGTATTTAAAATTAAATTTCTATATCTGTAAGTTCTGCATCAGAGGTATTTAACGATATGACTAAAAAAGCATTGATTGAAGAAAAAATCCGTACTATACTAAAAATATGGAGAAGTACCCAAGAGGCTGAAGGGGTCGCACTCGAAATGCGATAGGTCGTGAAAGCGGCGCGGGAGTTCAAATCTCCTCTTCTCCTTATATAAAAAAATGGAATTCAATGAAAGAAGGAAAAGAGATGACCAAAGTAAAATTAGATCTCAATCAAACACACTGCTGTGGTATTTATTCGGATAAAACAGTCTATAGTTTTACTGGAGATAGTTATCAAGCGTTGTTTTACCTTCTTCAAAAACGTGGACTCATCGAATCATTTATCGATGGAGATTTCATTGTCTATGATGAATTAAGACAGTACTCTGATTTACCGCCCTATCAAAAACTGACAGAGGAAGAATTGGAAGCCATTGATTTTGACGCAATTATTCAAAATCTAAGTAATGATCAACTCAAAGCTGTCATCGAAAAGTTCTTCGAATATCGTTTTGAATGTGAGTTTCAAGAAGTCCAAGAGTAAAATAAACACAAAAAAGCTGACAGCTCTCAATTAGAGCCGTCAGCTTTTTTCAATTATAGATAATTAGCGAATCACTTGTTCTGTTTCTTTGTCGAAGAAGTGAGATTTGTTTAAGTCGAATGCTAATTCAACTGTTTCACCTGGGTTGTGGAAGTCACGTGCATCCACTTTAGATACGAATTCAGTATCGTCAACACGAGTGTAAAGCATTGTTTCTGCACCAAGTAATTCTGATACTACAACTTCTGCTTTCACTGAAGATGATGGATAAGTATCAATAGCGATTTGAGCGCCTTTGATATCTTCTGGGCGGATACCGAAGATAAGTTCTTTTCCTTCATATCCTTTTTCTTCAAGAAGTTTTTTCTTCGCTTCTGGTAATTGTAATGATAAACCTTTACCGTTTGTAATCACGCCGTCTTTTAATGTAACAGTGAAGAAGTTCATTGCTGGTGATCCGATGAATCCAGCTACGAATACATTGTTAGGTGTGTTGTACACTTCTTGTGGAGTACCGATTTGTTGTACGAAACCATCTTTCATGATAACGATACGATCCGCCATTGTCATCGCTTCTGTTTGGTCGTGTGTTACGTAAATGGTTGTTGTTTCTAAACGACGGTGTAATTTCGCAATTTCAGCACGCATCGCAACACGTAATTTAGCATCTAAGTTAGAAAGAGGTTCGTCCATTAAGAATACTTTCGCATCACGAACGATCGCACGGCCTAAAGCTACACGTTGACGTTGACCACCAGATAAAGCAGCTGGTTTACGTTCTAAGTATTGCGCTAAGCCTAAGATTTCAGCAGCGTTTTTAACACGTTTGTCAATTTCAGCTTTGTCGTATTTACGTAGTTTTAATCCGAACGCCATGTTGTCATATACGCTCATGTGAGGATATAGGGCATAGTTTTGGAATACCATTGCGATATCACGATCTTTTGGAGCTACGTCGTTCATCACAACGTCACCGATTTTTAATTCCCCTTCAGAAATATCTTCAAGACCAGCAATCATACGAAGTGTAGTTGATTTACCGCATCCAGAAGGTCCTACGAATACGATGAATTCGCGATCTTTGATGTGTAAGTTAAAGTCTGTTACGGAATAGTTTTCCGCGTTGTCATATTTTTTGTGAATATGGTTTAATTGCATTTCTACCATTAGGATTTCCCCCTGTCATTGTTTTAACACTATTAGTTTACGATTTTTAGTAGCAAAGTGATAGGGTACATTGCACAAAAAGCATCCTGTTTTTTGTGCATATTGCCGAAAAATAGGATATGAAAGATTCTTTTTACCGTATCTTAAGATAAAGAATGTAAGGATTTTCAAAAAAAGAGTGAATACGGATGCAAGCTTTCCAAAACTTTGTTATGATAAGAGGTAGAAACTTTAAATGAAAAGGTGATGAAATGGAAAGAAAACGAGGATTCGAAGTGATATCTGCTTACGAAGGAAAAGGAATTAATGTTCCTAAACGCTCTACAAAACATTCAGCAGGTTATGATTTTGAAGCGGCAGAGGATATTGTTTTGCCAAGTATTTGGAAAATGATCTTCAAATTTGCTGCTACTCAATTAAAACAATGGATTTACACAACCGATAAAGAAACGGTTGAAGCAGAACTACAAAAAGAACAAAAGGTACTAAAACCGATTCTTGTTCCAACAGGAATTAAATCTTATATGCAAGAAGATGAGTATTTACAGCTTGCGAACCGTTCAAGTAATCCACTCAAACACTTTTTAGTATTACCAAACGGAATTGGGGTTGTTGATAGCGACTACTATAATAATCCAGATAATGAAGGTCATATTTACTTCCAATTAATCAACTTTGGATTATTTGATAAGGAAATAAAAAAAGGCGACCGTATTGGCCAAGGTATTTTCTTACCATTTTTAAAAGCAGATACGGACGAAGAAAATGATATGAATGAACGTACAGGTGGTTTTGGTTCTTCTGGCGTTCGTTAGAAAGGAGCCAATATGGCAAAAGCAGCCACAAGTTTTGTATGTAGAGAATGTGGATATAATTCGCCTAAATATTTAGGGAAATGTCCAAACTGTGGAAATTGGTCCACGATGGAAGAGTTTAAGGAAACGACGAGTAACACGAAACGACCTTCTTTAGTGCAACAGTCAGAAGAAGCGCATAAAACAAAACCGATGCGACTTGACCAAGTTTCTTATGAACGCGTCAACCGTGTGAAGACTTCCATTAGCGAACTCGACCGTGTGCTCGGGGGTGGAGTGGTTCCAGGTTCTCTAGTATTAATTGGTGGGGATCCCGGAATTGGAAAATCGACCTTATTATTACAAGTCTCTAGTGAATTACAACAGACACAAGGAACCGTTCTCTATGTATCGGGAGAAGAAAGTGCGTCTCAAATTAAAATGCGTGCAGAGCGTCTCGGGATGCAGGCAGACGGATTTTATATTTATGCGGAGACAAACTTAGAAGATATCGTTGCTCAAGTAGAAGCGTTGAAGCCGGACTATGTCATTATCGATTCGATTCAAACGATGATCCACCCACAGGCGAATGGGGTAGCTGGAAGCGTGTCTCATGTTCGTGAGGCAACGGCAACATTAATGCGACTTGCTAAACTCAACCAGATTGCAATCTTTATTGTTGGTCACGTGACTAAAGAGGGAGCATTGGCTGGGCCTCGTATGTTGGAACATATGGTGGATACCGTTCTTTATTTTGAAGGGGATAAACATCATAGTTTCCGAGTGCTCCGTTCCGTAAAAAACCGTTTCGGATCCACCAACGAGATTGGGGTCTTTGAAATGCATCAAGAAGGGCTGAACGAAGTGACCAATCCTTCGGAAGTGTTCTTAGAAGAGCGTCTTGCTGGGGCGACAGGTTCAGCAATTGTGGTGTCACTTGAAGGGACAAGGCCAATTTTAACCGAGGTGCAATGTCTATTGTCTCCAACGGCCTTTGGAAACGCACGTCGAACAACAAGTGGTCTGGACTATAATCGTGTCGCGCTCTTGATGGCAGTACTTGAGAAACGTGCGGGTCTTTTACTGCAAAATCAAGATGCTTACTTTAAATCAACAGGCGGCTTGAAACTGGGCGAACCCGCAGTCGATTTAGCGATTGCGATGAGTATCGTTTCAAGCTATAAGGAAAAAGAAACGCAGATGGGGGATTGCTTTATCGGCGAAATTGGCTTAACAGGTGAAATTCGAAAAGTGAACCGTGTCTATGATCGTGTCCGAGAAGCAGAAAAGCTCGGATTCAAGCGTGTCTTCATTCCAAAAAACAACTTAGATGGATGGAAAATTCCTGAAAATATCGAAGTTGTCGGTGTATCTTCTATCAAAGAAGCTATTTATAAAGCTTTCAATCATGAAAAATAGAAAGGAGAGGATTGGATGGAACAACCCAAAAAATTCCGATCATACGGAAGAAAATTATTACAATTCATTTTCGTATTGCTCGGAGGATCCTTAGGAGCGACGTACTTTCCAAGTCTGTGGCAAACATTCAATATTTCAAATGAATGGCTAACATCTCAAGTAACGAATATTTTATTAGGAGCAATTATTCTATTTTGTATTTCATTTTTCGTTGCTGATCCGATTTTAGCGGGCATCCGTAGACTTGAAAAAATTGTGAGTCAACTATCAGTAAGCTATTTACTTTTCGGGATGATAGGGGCGCTGATTGGACTACTAGTGGCTTGGCTAGTTGGCCTTCCATTTACCAATTTGCAAATTCCTGCAATTACTCAAGCGCTGCCGATTGCGCTTAGCATTATCTTTGGTTATCTTGGATTTTACGTAGGAACCACTCGTCGTGAGGATATTTTAAGAGTCTTCACAGTCAATAAGAAAAAAACAGAAGATTCTCCAGTGTTAGAGCGTAAAGTAGGAGATAATTTTAGAAAATATAAACTGCTCGATACGAGTGTCATTATTGATGGACGTATTTACGATATTGCTAAAACAGGTTTTATCGAAGGGGTACTAGTGATTCCGGTATTCGTATTAAACGAACTTCAATACATTGCGGATAGTGCGGATAGCTTAAAACGAGTAAGAGGACGCCGAGGTTTAGATATTTTGAACGCCCTTCAAAAAGAAGAGCATATTCAAGTGGAGATTTACGAAGGGGATTATGATGA
Source organism: uncultured Granulicatella sp. (assembly GCF_938030755.1). Lineage (GTDB taxonomy): Bacteria > Bacillota > Bacilli > Lactobacillales > Aerococcaceae > Granulicatella. Next base: position 40,352 of record NZ_CALHIF010000022.1, read on the forward strand.
TATCAATGAAGTCGATCGTAAATTAATTCGATTGGCCAAATCCATTGATGGAATTATTATCACCAATGATTTCAACTTGAACAAAGTAAGTGAGTTCCAAAATGTTCCGGTATTTAATATCAATGCTTTAGCCCAAGCCATTAAACCAGTTGTGATTCCAGGTGAAACGTTGAAGACCACCGTTGTCAAACAAGGAACAGAACGTCAGCAAGGGGTTGCGTACTTGAATGATGGCACGATGATTGTTGTGGAAGACGGTCAATATTATATGAACGAAGAGATTGAAGTGGTTGTAACGAGCGCTCTTCAAACAGCTGCCGGACGTATGATTTTTGCCAAACCACTGCATAGCCAAAAGAAAATTAAACAATAAAGTGCTTCAACACTTCTATTATGATTACTACGAATCCTTGCGGATTTGGTTATAATAACGGTAACGTTGCACCGGCTCGAGCCTAGAGTCTCTCGCCTAAAAAACTCAAAAAGGGAGTAAGGAATCAATTCCTAACTCCCTTTAATTCGTCTTTTTTGCAAATCACGTTACTGTTATTATAAAATCCGCATGATTCTTCGTAATCATAGTGCTTATATTTAATTTTCTTTTGCGCACTACATGAAATTAACGACTGATGACAATTTGAAAACATAGAAACAGGATGGACGAGATTCTCGGCCATCCTGTTTATTATTACTCAATATCAATTTCGAAGGGTTCGTCAATGGTTTCAGAGACGTATTTACCATCTTTCTTGCGTTGCTTCACGCATTCCGTTAATAAGTATTCGATTTGTCCATTGACTGATCTAAAATCATCTTCTGCCCATGATGCGATAGCAGCATATAATTTAGAAGACAGTCGTAATGGAATTTGTTTTTTCTTTAAATCAGCCATCGTTAGTATAGGCTTCCTGTATTAACGATTGGTTGAGCATCATGATTGCCGCAAAGAACAACTAGTAAGTTAGAGACCATCGCAGCTTTACGTTCTTCATCAAGTTCTACGAGGCCCCCTTCGTTTAAGCGTTCTAACGCCATTTCAACCATTCCAACAGCACCATCTACAATCATCATTCTAGCGTCAATAATTGCTGATGCTTGTTGACGTTGAAGCATTACTGCAGCAATTTCTGGAGCATAAGCAAGATAAGTAATGCGTGCTTCGATAATTTCGAGTCCAGCATTTTCAACACGTGATTGAATTTCATCACGAATCCGTTTTGCAACAACTTCACTGGAACCTCGTAAGCTTCCTTCATCGGCAATCCCATCACCTGTAGTGTCGACATTTGGAGCGACATCATAAGGATAGATGCGTACGATATTACGAAGAGCGCTGTCACATTGAAGCGATAAGTATTCTTTATAGTTATCGACATTGAAGACTGCTTTAGCTGTATCAACCACTTTCCAAGTAACCGCAATTCCGATTTCTACAGGATTTCCTAAGCAATCATTGATTTTTTGACGAGAATTATTTAAGGTCATGATTTTTAAGGAAATATGTTTTTTAAAGGCATCTAAGTTGGCTTCAATTCCTGAGTTACCAACCGAGACTGGTGTATTTTGACGATCTACATCGCCACTTTGTCCAAGTTTTGTTTTAGAAGCAGGATTCACTGCCACGCTAAAAGGATTTACAAAATAGAATCCCGGCTCTTTAATCGTTCCTGTATAATTTCCAAATAGAGTCAAAACAATGGCCTCTTGAGGTTTGACAACTTTCAGACCGCCTGATGAAATGATCGATGCAATAAATAAAAAGATACTAAGAAGAACGCCGACGACAGTTAATGCTTCATTCTTCAAAAAGGCGATGGAAGAAATAAAGCTGGCAATTGCAAAAATAATCATTAGAATAATGAAAAATAACGCAGCAAAACCGTTAGACTTTGTTTTTAAAATTTTTTCGTTCATAAAAAAGACTCCTTTGTCTATTTGATATCTAAATGATATCACCAAGAAATCTAAAATGCAATACAAAAAAAGAATTATTGATAAAATTTACCAATAATTCTAAGAGATGGAATTCTAACTATAAAATAAGTAGTAAGAGGAACGTTATAATTGCTAGTCCGCCTTGTTTCCAGATGATGCTGATTTGGCTAGTAAGTCCGCCGTATACTGCTACTGCAATGATATTAAACAGTAAGAATCCAATCAATTCTTTAGAACCAACGATTAATCCAAAGACTAATCCAACGGCAATCATCAAGTTGTATACACCTTGATTTTTGAAGAGCGTCGTAATATTAGCATTCTTTAATGTTTCAACACTCATATTGAAGACGCGGCTTGTAGCTTCTGAAGTCGTTTGGAGTGTTTCCAAGTAGAAAATATAAACGAATTCGAGCGCAACGAGGGCCGTTAAAATAGTAATAATGATAGACATTTGTTATCCTCCTTTTTATTGAACAGAAAAGAGTATACTCTGCTCCTTTAATAGAAGCGAATGATATGTCTTGAAAGGGCGAAACATTGACGGAGTGCACTCAATATGCTATCCTATCCTTTGTATAAAAAAGAATCACTACGATTTAGAAAGGAGAAAGTCATGAGTTATATTTCAGTAGAACATCTTTCTTTCTCATATGAACAAGAGACAGTACTTGAAGATATTAGCTTTACAGTTGAGCCGGGTCAATTTGTGATTTTGACTGGGGAAAATGGTGCGGCAAAGTCAACACTCGTTAAAAATATTTTGGGACTTTTAACACCTAAGACAGGGAAAGCAGTGATTGCTAAGAAAAATAGTAATGGCGAGAAGTTATCGATTGGGTATGCTCCGCAACAGATTTCTTCTTTTAATGTAGGTTTTCCTTCGAATGTTTATGAATTAGTGGCTTCAGGGCGATACCAACAAGGTCGCTGGTTTAAAAAATTAACAACAGAAGATCACGAACATATCGAGCGTTCTCTCAAATCCGTTGGGATGTGGGATGAGCGTCATAAGCGTATCGGAGATTTATCGGGTGGGCAAAAACAACGCATTTGTTTAGCGCGAATTTTTGCAACAGACCCAGATTTATTTGTTTTAGATGAGCCAACTGCGGGTATGGACAAAGCTTCTAGAGAACGATTCTATCATCTATTACATCATGCATGCGCTCATCATGGGAAAGCCATTTTAATGGTGACTCATGAGGAAGAAGCACTTGAACAATACGTGGATAAACATATCCATCTGCAACGAAAGGAGGATTCTCCATGGAGATGTTTTTCTATGGTTTCATGCAAAGAGCATTCATCTCAGGAATAGCAATGGCTTTTATCACGCCGATTCTTGGATTGTTCTTAATTCTTAGAAGACAGTCGCTCATGGCGGATACTTTATCGCACGTTTCTTTAGTAGGGGTTGCGCTAGGGTTTCTTCTAGGGATGAATCCGACGTTCACCACACTGATTGTAGTCATTATTGCAGCAATTTTCATTGAAGCCATTGGAAAGTATTTTAGAGGATATTCCGAAATTACCGTTGCGATTTTGATGTCTGGTGGAATGGCGATTGCCCTTATTTTAATGAACTTACAAAAAGGTCGTTCAACGATGAGTGTGGATCAATTTTTATTTGGTTCGATCGTGACAATTACAAAAGAACAAATGTGGATTATGATTCTACTTGCGGTAGTTGTGGTTAGTTTATATGCGATTTTCCGTAAACCACTCTATGTTCTATCGTTTGATGAAGACACAGCGATGACAGCGGGACTGCCCGTTCGATTGATGACAAATCTCTTTACAATTATCACAGGAGTTGTGATTGCAGTGATGATGCCAATCGCAGGATCTCTTCTAGTATCAGCCGTTATCGTATTGCCAGCTTCGATTGCGCTTCGTGTGAGCAGTAAGTTTAATGGCGTCATTATCGGCGGGACTATCATTAGTCTGATTGGATTCTTTGCAGGACTTTCAGCTTCTTATATTTACGAAGCGCCTCCGGGAGCCGCAATTACATGTGTGTTTCTTGTTATTTTATTCATCTCATTTATCGTGAGTGCCTTCCGTAAAAAAGCATAATTATAAAGCTTACCATGTATTTGGTAGGCTTTTTTTGTGGAATCAGTTTGACGAAAAGGACGAGAGGGCGTATAGTATCTCTCATAAGATAATTTGGAGGACAAGCATTTGATTATACAGGCGTTATCGAGTCTAGTGACAATACTAGCGGTCATCACGCTCGGCTATCTCTTGCAGGCCAAGGGATGGTTTCAGGAAGGATTCAGTAAGAGCATTGCGGATTTGATTTTGAAAATTGCTTTACCAGCATCCATCTTTATTTACGTATTAAAATTTATTACAAGAGAACAACTCGTCAGCTTCTTTGGAGCAAGTCTTTATCCACTGGTTGCAGTGATTCTAGGTTACATAGTGGCATGGGGCGCTGTTGTCTTATTCAAAGTTCCTGTTGGAAGACGAGGAATTATGCTCAATACATTCGTTAATGCGAACACGGTCTTTATGGGTCTCCCGCTCAACCTTTCCCTTTTTGGAGAAGAAGCGATGCCGTACTTCCTGGTCTACTACGTGATGAATACATTATCGATTTTTACCGTTGGAACGTATGTTGTGGCCACTGACCGTCCTGGTGGAAATAAAAACAAAGGAATCGAGTGGAAGAGTCTCTGTTCGCCACCACTCATTGCGTTTTTGGTGGCTTTAGGAGTAGTAGCATTAGGGATTCCAATTCCAACCTTTGCCCAGAATTCCATTAGTATAGTGGGAAGTTTAGTGACGCCTTTGTCACTGATGTATATTGGGATTAATCTCAAGCAAAGTGGCTTAGGAACACTAAAGTTAGATCGCGATACAGTACTGGCTCTATCCGGACGATTTATTATTTTCCCAATTTTAATGGTTCTTGTTTTACTCATTGGTGGGACAGATAACACGCTATTAAAAGAAACCTTTATTATTCAATCCACGATTCCGACGCTGGTTATTATGCCGATTTTAGCGGCAGAAGCAGGAGGAGATGTTGATTTTGCCACGAATGTGGTGACCATGACTACCATTATCTACTTAGCGGTATTGCCATTGTGGTCCTTATTCTTATTTTTCATTTAGCAAAATTATCATATATGATAATTTTGCAAGCACATAAAAAGCGAAGAACCCTTACAGGCTCTTCGCTTTATTTCATTTTTTCTTATAAAAATTCATGGGTATCAAAGAAGTTTCCTAAAACAGCTTTGATTTTTTGAGATTCGGTATCAATTTCTGTAATTTTAATGATAGAAGAATAATCAGACACATTGTGATTAGACACTCCAGATTCACAGAACACAACCGCTCCTGCAGTGGTTGAATCGAACTCTTGAATTAAGCTACGCATTCCGTTAATCGTACCACCAGCTTTTAAGAAATCGTCAACGATTAATACATTAGATCCACTAGGAAGTGTACGTTTGGATAATTCCATTTTCTCAACACGAGAAGAAGAACCGGAAACGTAGTTAATACTTACAGTAGAACCTTCTGTAATTTTTGAATCACGACGAACAATGACGAAAGGAACGTTTAAATAATTAGCTACCGTTTGTGCAATAGGAACACCCTTTGTTGCAACGGTCATAACGGCATCAATCTTCTTATCTTCGTAAGCAGATGCAATCATTTTTCCTAAATCATGTAATACATTTGGTTTTGCAAGTAAATCAGAAAGATAAATATATCCCCCTGGCAATAAGCGACTTGCATCGTTCATTTGTTCTTTTAATTTCTCCGCAGCAGCCAATGCTTGTTCACGTTTGATTTTTGGTACAAAAATCACTCCGCCAGCAGCACCAGGGACTGTACGAATAATCCCAACACCTTGTTTTTCAAAAGTCTTCTTAATAATAGCAATATCTTCACTAATAGAAGATTTTGCGGACTGGTACAAAGTTGTAAATGTAGTTAATGAAATTAACGTATGTGGATTATCTAATAGACGTTGTGTCATATCAATAAGACGTTCACTTCTTTTCAATTTCATTGTATCGTCCTCCCTCTTTGAATGAACTACTTCTATATTATACATAAAATGACGAAAATTACAATTTCGAAAACCTGTATCATTCGGGAAAAAGCACCAAAAACACCTCTTTATAAAACGAACGTTCTATTTTTATAAAGAATATCTTTTCAGCGTGAGAAGTGTTATAAAAATAAGGCTAAACAAAGTTATGAAAAGTTTCTCAAGGGGAAATCGATTACTTCGAATCCTCACGGATATCTTCATAATAGCGGTAACGTTGCACCGGTTCGAGCCTAAGGTCTCTCACCTTTAAAACAAAAAATGGGGCGTATGGATTAAAAATCCTACGCCCCTTATTTTTGTTTTAATGCGAATTCACGTTACTGCTATTATAGAATCCGTGGATCTCAGTAATCTCAATCTTAGAGCTTAATCTGCTATTCAGCCTATTTTATAAACACTTCGGGTGTTCAGTAAAACTTAATACTGAAGTAAATTTTTATCAAACCACACTCGACAGGTTAAAGGAGTTTGAGTTCGATACCAACAACGCCGTATTGTGCTTGTTTTTCTTTTGAATAGTAAGTCAACATATCATCAGGATGTGCGTTATCTACGTCGTCAGCAGTATAACCACATTTTAGTAGCGGTAGGTTCTCGTATAGTTCTGTAAAGTCTTTAAAGACATACAATTGAACCACTTCGCAGAGTATAGACTTAGAAGCGTCTTCGGAATGGGTAAATCGAATTTGATCACCAATTTGAATCGATTGTCGCTTTTCATCGTAAAGGCGAAGTTCGATCGTTTTTTGACCGGAGGCAATGGAAGCATACGGTTTTGTAAAAAGAGTCATCTCATGCAGCATGACTAGTTCTCCTTGTTTAATACGAATTTTTCAACGGCAACAGCAACGCCATCTTCGTTGTTAGTAGTTGTTACAAAGTTTGCAATTTCTTTAATGGAATCAATCGCATTTCCCATTGCAACCCCAAGTCCCGCGTATTCAATCATGTCACGGTCGTTTTCGTGGTCACCAAGGCACATTACTTCATCGCGTGAAAGGCCAAGTTTATCGGCTAGATGATGCACGGCTTTTCCTTTGCTCGCTTCAGGGTGAATGACTTCGAGATAAAAGCTGGAACTACGGAAAATATTGTAACGGCTCTTGAAGTCGTCAGAAAGATTTGGAATTAATTCTTCTAACACTTCAGGCTCATCCACGAACATGATTTTGACGAATTCTTTATCGGTTGGAATGTCCTTATATAATTGGTGCACAATTGGCATCCCAACAAGTTCACTCTCATGCATAGAGTATTTACCAACTGTTTCCGTTGGAACGAAAATTGATTCTTCGTCGATAGCGTGGTAGTGTACATTGTATTTTGTAGCATAATCGTTCACACGTTCTAAGTCATCATGGGTCATGGAGAAGCGAACGAGTGCTTCTTTCGAACCTGTTTGTTGTACGAGAGTGCCGTTATACGTCACGACGTAATCGTGGTCATTGACGAGGTCGAGTTCTTGAAGAAGACCTTCTACACCAGGGTATGGGCGTCCTGTACAAAGAACCACATAGACTCCTTGTGCGCTTGCAGCATTTAAAGCGGCCTTTACTCGAGGTGTAATTTCACGTTTTGAATTGAGCAGTGTGCCATCGATATCGATGGCGATTAATTTGATAGACATAGTTCCTCCTTGAAATGTGGAAAACACAATATACCGTATACAGTATATTGTGTTTTTTTATTTATAAAAAGTAATTGGTAGATGATGCTCACATCCTGTGTAGTTGAACTCGGGCTCACAGGACTGACGTCCACTTCCCGTAGTAGCCGCACGACTTGTGCCAAGTCCCTTGCGTTACTCCGGTCCAGTGATTCAGTCCTGAGCGTTCGCCCTCGTATCCTGTGAAGTTGAGTTCGGAAAAGCAGAGGCTCAAGCCTTTCGAGGTTAGTCCGCACGACTGCAAGCAGTCCCTTGCGGCTAACCTGCGAACCGTCATCGCCTCTAAACGCTTTTTCTCACATCCTGTTATTTCATTTGGTTAGAAAAAACATCCAATTGTGCAGCGATTGTTTGGAACTCTTCGTAGTCGTCCATAAAGAGTTCGTTTTGCATATCACGTGTGACCATTTCACGAGGGAAGTAGAGGCGTTCATCTCCACGAACCTTTCCAGAAATGGCTTCTACAATCGAACTGACTTGAGAAAGCTCGACCATATTTCCGTTGCGTTCTACGAGTTCGATTTGTGTTCTTGGTTTAATAGAATCTGGACGATAGAAATCATATGGCAAATCGAAACTGTTGTTAATCGCAGTGTAATATTCAGGGTCAAACCCAACAGCTTCCACGATTTGTCTCATTCGATCGATTTTTGCGCCATCATTAATGCGGTTAAATGGCACTGATTTAAATGGACGACGGTTAATGAAACGATCGGATAAGTCACTTAAAATCGCATCTTCTTCTAAGAGCCAGTGAGAGAAGTACGTATTTAATACACCGTCATCGAGGCGTAAGTAATCTTCCAATGTCCAAGTTCCTTCAAAGAAAGGTTTTAAGAATGTTGCAGAGTGTTTTAAAGGATTTGATTCTGAGTTGTAGCAAGCCGAAGCGCGTTTTAATAGGTGATTTAATACGACTTCCATTCCACGAGAAACGGGGTGGAAATACACTTGCATGTACATTTGATAACGACTCACGATGTAATCTTCAACAGCATGCATTCCTGAATAAGTAAACGCAATGCCACCTTTATACGGACGAATCACACGTAGGATACGAGTAAGATCGAATGTTCCGTAGTTCACCCCTGTGAAATAAGCGTCACGAAGCAAGTAATCCATACGGTCTGCATCGATTTGGCTCGAAATCAATTGAACTACTTGAGGGTTTGGATGCGTTTTTTGAATTACGCTAGCCACTTCTTGTGGGAAGGTAGAAGAAACTTTACGTAAAATTTGGTTCACTTCGGTTTCTTCAGATAAGATGATATCAATAGTGATTTGTTCATGGTTTGTGTCGAAAATTTTCTCAAAGGTATGAGAGTAAGGGCCATGTCCTACATCATGCAGTAAAGCTGCACATAGCACTACGAGACGATTACGATCGTCCCAAAGACCATCCCCTTCTTCTTGAGTAGCGTAATTTCTGGCAAAATTATCGCAAATGCGTCGAGCAATTTCATACACTCCAAGAGAATGCGAGAATCTTGAATGTTCTGCAGTATGGAAAGTGTACATAGAGGCTCCAGTTTGTTTAATTCTGCGGAGTCGTTGTAATTCACGGCTATTAATCAATTCCAGAATAATGGGATGTTGCACATGGATATAATCGTGAACGGGGTCACGAAATACTTTTTCACGTTTGAATGCTTCTGTCATTCGTTTTACTCCTTCTTTCGTTTAGATTGTGAAATGTTATCATAAGCACTTCCAGTGTATGCTATTTTTGGTGGAAATGCAAGAGGATTTTGTTGAAAAAAGCCTTTATAGAGCTATTTTTGAAGGGTTATTGTCTTTGAATAAATCGCTCAAGTGCTTTCTGGAATTCCGGAGTGAGAGTGAAGTCGATTTTTGTCTCTTCAAGAGAGCAACCCATCTGCGTTAATGCTTGTAAGACGCGAATTTGTACCTCTTCAATCGTGAGGGAGAGTCCTAAGGCATCTTCAATATTCCACATGCTATCAGCGTTTACCGTTGGGAAATGCCATTTGGTTTCTTGGCCTTGGATGGCATGGTCATAAAAATCACGAACAACTTGACCGCGATAATGTTGGTCTCCAAACACACTTAAGTAAATGGACACACAAACCACGTCTTTTAACCTGCGTTGTGCAATGCCGGCAATTTTTCTTCCTTGAATGCTTAAATCATAATCGCCAGGACAATAGGAATCACTGACTTCAAATGCATTGATTCCACCTAATGCGCTAGCCTCAGGAAAGCTTTGTTGAATTAATTGCTGCATCCACTCGTACGCTCGATTGATAGTAGGCATTTGTTCGTTTTTGAAAAGAAGGCTAATATTTAAAATCCCTTCGTTACTAACGACAGCGAGGCCTCCTGCTTGGCGGACAATCGGAGTAAATCCATGTGAGCGAAGTTGATGTAAGCCTTCCTCTAGAAATGGGACTTTTGTATCGGTCATCCCAAGAATAATAATATCTTCTAGTGTCCAAAAGTGAACGAAAGGTCCCGTTTGCTCCTTCGTTAAATGTCGAATAATAGTTTCATCTAGAGCAAAAGGAGTCAAAATTTGTTCTAGTGAAGTGGTCTTTTCGATTTGAGTGGCGACCAGTTGAACGGTCTGGTGTTGAATCGGTGATGATGTCATAGTCTTCTCCTTTAGAGTTCTTCGTGTTTTATTATAACAAAAGTTCAGAATAGGGTCGTCCGATATGCCGTTTTTAAGCCGTTTCTTAGGAAATTATTAAGTAAAATTCAAGAATCTTAAAAATGACTAGCATAAATAGGAATTTTTTTATAGGATAAAGTTGAAAAAAGAACGAAAAGAGGGAATGCCCATGAAAATTTTAGTAGTAGATGATGATCGCGAAATCGTTGAACTATTAACCATTTATTTAAAAAATGAAAGCTATGAAATCGTAAAAGCATACGATGGAAAACAAGCTCTCGAAAAATTAAAAATGTATCCAGATATCGATATGATTATTTTGGATATTATGATGCCACGTCTAGACGGAATCTCAGTGGTACATGAAGTTCGTAAAGAAAATGCGCAATTACCAATTCTTTTATTAAGTGCGAAGTCTACAGACATCGATAAGATTCAAGGATTAACCAATGGGGCGGATGATTATGTGACTAAACCATTTAACCCACTAGAAGTGATTGCACGTGTGAAATCATTACTTCGCCGTTCGACCATTACTCAAGAAGGTCCAGCCAACGAAGAAATTACAATTGGACCATTAACGATCAAAAAAGAATCTCATCAAGTGACGACTTCTGATGGAAAAGAAATTCAATTAACGGTATTAGAATTTGGAATTTTATTCTTATTAGCGAGTCATCCAAACCGAGTATTTAGCGCTGATGAAATTTTTGAGACAGTATGGCAACAAGAAAGTATTGTTTCTACAAAAACAGTAATGGTACACGTAAGTCACTTGCGCGATAAAATTGCTGAAGCCACTGGAGGAGAAAAAGTCATCGAAACAGTATGGGGAGTAGGCTATAAAATTGAAGACAAATAAACAAAAGATTCTTCAAATTGGAAAAGCAAAAAATGAACCGACCATCCTCACGCTGACGCGTAAAGAAATCAGTGAACTAGTTTTAGAGGGGATTGTCACGCTCTGTGTAGTATTTCTACTCTATCTCGGCATCTTAGTGATGATTAGTCAGTTAGTGAATGAGCCGGGAATCATTTCGATTCAATTCTCAGCAAGAGAAGTCCTGCAAATTGGCACGGATCAAATATTGCTCTATAAAAATATCTTTACCATTACTTCCATTATTTTTGCGATTGCTTTTACCTATTGGAGATTAATGAGAAGATATCAACAAATGCAACTAAATCATATTTTAGATGAACTGCATTTGATTGCAGAGGGAAGATACGATAGACGGATTCCATTCCAGTTAAGTGGAGATATGGGACAAGTTGTCAATAGTATTAATCGACTGGTAGATTCGACGGTGAATGCTTTGGAAGAAGAACGTGCCATCGAAAAGTCAAAAGATGAATTGATTACAAACGTCTCACATGATATCCGAACGCCACTGACGTCCATCCTTGGATACTTAGGCTTGATTGTGAATCAGCCAAAGATTGATACGGATGATGCGAAGCGTTATGCAGAAATCGCATATTCAAAAGCCGAGCAAATGAAATTGCTGGTGGATGATTTGTTTGAATATACGACGAGTAGACCGAATGGTGCTCCGCTGCGACTGAACGATATTCCGATTGTGAATTTTCTGGAGCAAATTGCTGCGGACTTCGAACTAGAAGCCCAAAAACGTCATATGGCAATCGAAGTTTCCTCAGAAAACCGTGATGTGGTGCTGGAATTAGATGCTGAAAAAATGGTACGTGTGATCAACAATTTGTTATCGAATGCCATTAAATACGGGCATGAAAATTCAACGATCTTAATAGAAGTGTTGAAGAAAGAGGGCGTCATTACAATTGCGGTTAGAAATGAAGGCGATCCGATTTCAAAAGAAGTATTGGATCAACTCTTTACAAGGTTCTATCGTGCAGAAGGGTCTCGTTCAAAAGAGACAGGTGGAACAGGGTTAGGCTTAGCGATTGCAGAAAACATCGTGCATTCTCATGGAGGAATCATGTTTGCTGAGTCGGAAAACGGACAAACGAGTTTCTATGTCTGTCTGCCAACTGAAAATCAAAGCTCTTTAAAAGAAATGACAAATAACAAATAAACACCGAAAAGGATGGCTAAGTGCTTTCCTTTTCGGTTATTTTTATTCGCAAAAAAGGAAGATACTTGATACTATGACAAGAGACATTATGAGGGAGGATTCAAGATGAAACTAGCAACATGGAATGTGAATGGCATTCGTTCTGTTTTAAATAAAGGAGCGCTTCAAGAATATGTGTTAGAGAGCAATCCAGATATTTTATGCCTGCAAGAGACAAAAGCGCAACAAGACCAAGTAGAACTGGGAATGGAATTTAGTGAATATGAGGTATTCTTCAATTCAGCTGTGAAAAAAGGCTACTCAGGAACAGCCATCTTTACGAAAGAAAAACCGTTATCTGTAGAATACGGAATTGGAATAGAAGAGCATGACCAAGAAGGGCGTGTGATTACAGCGGAATACGAGAAGTTCTATTTAGTGACGGTGTATACTCCAAACGCTAAACGTGACTTATCTCGTCTCGAGTACCGCCAGGTGTGGGAAGATGACTTCCTTGCTTTTATCAAAAAATTAGAAGAAAAGAAGCCGGTAATTTTCTGTGGAGACTTAAATGTGGCTCATAAAGAAATCGACTTGGCTAATCCAAAAACAAATACGATGAATGCAGGCTTTACAAAAGAAGAACGTGCAAAATTTGATCAAGTCGTCAATAATGGCTTGGTGGATGCGTTCCGTTACTTGTATCCCGATACAGTGGGTGCCTACAGTTGGTGGAGTTACATGGGAGGAGCTCGTGCTCGAAATGTCGGATGGAGAATTGACTATTTTGTGATTTCACAACCACTAACAGCCCTCCTTCAAGAAGTAAAAATCCGAAGCGATGTCACCGGGAGCGATCATTGTCCTGTTGAAATGCAAATCAAATTGTAGAACATTTGTTCGTGTTATAGAAATTTGATACAATAGATGTATCAATTATAAAGAGGTATTCAAATGGCAAAAGACCATATTATCGTGCATGGAGCACGATCTCATAATTTAAAAAACATAGATGTGAGTATTCCTCGTGATCAATTTGTTGTGATTACAGGATTATCTGGTTCAGGGAAGAGTTCGTTAGCCTTCGACACTTTATACGCTGAAGGACAACGCCGTTATGTGGAGAGTCTGTCTGCGTATGCGCGTCAATTTTTAGGGCAAATGGACAAACCCGATGTAGATAGTATCGATGGCTTAAGTCCTGCGATTGCGATCGACCAAAAAACCACATCCAGAAACCCACGTTCAACAGTGGGAACGGTCACAGAAATTAATGATTATTTACGTTTATTATATGCGCGTGTTGGGAAACCAATCTGTCCAAATGATGGAACACCGATTGAAAGCCAATCTCTCGAGCAGATGGTCAATCGTGTGATGGAAATGCCCGAAAAAACAAAAATTCAAGTGCTTGCTCCTGTTGTGGTCCAAAAGAAAGGGGAGCATAAAAAAGTCTTTGAAAAAATTCAAAAAGATGGATATGTGCGTGTGCGCGTCGATGGCCAGATGCATGAAGTCACTGAAGAACTGAATTTAGAGAAGAACAAAAAGCATAATATCGAAATCGTCGTGGACCGTATCGTGGTGAGTGATAAGAGTCGCTCTCGTTTGTTCGATTCGATTGAAGCAGCCCTTCGTTTAGCGGAGGGGTATGCCATTGTCGATGTGATTGGTGGGGAAGAACATCTCTTTAGTGAACACCATTCATGTCCGATTTGTGGATTTACAGTAGGCGAATTAGAGCCACGTCTTTTCTCCTTTAATGCGCCATTTGGAGCTTGTCCGGAATGTGATGGCCTTGGATCAAAACTAGAAGTGGACTTAGAATTAATTGTTCCGGATAAGAGTTTGACATTGGAAGAAGGAGCGCTGGTTCCATGGAATCCTATTAGCTCCAACTACTATCCATCGATGCTCAGCCAATTTTGTGAGCAATTTAAGATTCCAATGAATATTCCGTTTGAAAAATTGACACAGTCACAAGTCAATATGGTGCTGTATGGTTCTGGAGATGCTACTTTCCAATTCCATCATGAAAATGAATTTGGTGGAGTTCGAGATGTGGAAATCCCATTTGAAGGCGTGGCAGTGAATGTGGAACGCCGCTATCGTGAAACCAATAGTGATTTTACAAGAGAACAAATGCGCCAATATATGACAGAATCCGCTTGTAAGACTTGTCATGGCTTCCGTTTAAATGAACAAGCCCTATCTGTCAAAGTAGGCGGAAAAAATATTAGTGAAGTCCTCTCTCTATCTGTGGATGATGAGATTGACTTCTTCAAAGACTTAAACTTATCGGAGACAGATGAGCAAATCGCAGCTCCAATCTTAAAAGAAGTGAGCTCTCGTTTGAAATTCTTACGCAATGTCGGCTTACAATACTTAACATTAAGCCGTGCTGCTGGAACTTTATCAGGGGGAGAAGCGCAACGAATTCGTTTAGCAACGCAAATCGGTTCTAATCTATCGGGAGTGCTCTATATTTTAGATGAGCCATCGATTGGACTTCACCAACGCGACAATGACCGCTTAATCGAGTCATTGAAGAGCATGCGAGACCTTGGAAATACCTTGATTGTGGTAGAACATGACGAAGACACGATGCGTGCAGCGGACTACTTAATTGATATTGGTCCAGGTGCGGGTGAATTCGGTGGCGAGATTATCGCTGCAGGAACTCCAAAAGAAGTGGAGAAGAATCCAAAATCACTCACCGGTCAATATTTAGCTGGCAAGAAATACATTCCAGTCCCAAGCGAACGCCGCAGGGAAGATAAGGGTTGGATCCACTTAAAAGGCGCTGCAGAAAATAACTTACGTGGCATCGATGTGGATGTGCCACTTGGACGCTTTGTGGCCGTTACAGGGGTATCGGGTTCTGGTAAGAGCTCACTTGTCAACAGCGTATTGAAGAAAGCTTTAGCGCGTGAGATTACACGTACGAAGGAAAAACCAGGGAAGTTCAAGAGCATTTCTGGATTTGAAAATCTCGATAAGATTATCGATATCGACCAAAGCCCAATCGGAAGAACCCCTCGAAGCAATCCAGCGACGTATACGGGTGTATTCGATGATATTCGTGATTTATTCGCAACCACAAATGAAGCGAAAATCCGCGGATATAAGAAAGGGCGCTTCAGTTTTAACGTGAAGGGTGGACGATGCGAATCTTGTAAAGGGGACGGCATTCTGAAAATCGAAATGCATTTCCTACCAGACGTATATGTGCCGTGTGAAGTTTGCCATGGAACGCGTTATAACTCTGAAACGCTCGAAGTGAAATACAAAGGAAAGAGTATCGCGGATATTCTTCAATTGACCGTTGATGAAGCGGTAGAATTCTTCCAAGCCGTACCAAAAATCAAACGCAAATTACAAACGATTAAGGATGTTGGACTTGGCTATGTCACACTTGGGCAATCTGCCACAACGCTCTCTGGAGGAGAAGCACAACGGATGAAGTTAGCCAGCGAACTCCAACGTGTTTCAACAGGAAATACGTTCTACGTGCTTGATGAACCAACGACAGGACTACATACGGATGATATCGCACGTCTGCTTGAAGTATTGAATCGTTTAGTAGAAGCTGGAAATACCGTGCTTGTCATCGAACATAACTTAGATGTGATTAAGACCGCTGACTATATCATTGATATGGGACCAGAAGGCGGTAGCGGTGGTGGTCTTGTCATTGCGACAGGCACGCCAGAAGAAGTGGCGAAAGATAAAAACAGTCACACAGGTCGTTATTTAAAACGCGCTTTAGAAGCAGCCGACTCTCATAACAAGAAGTAGAAAATTGCTAGAAGAGATAGTTTGAAGAAGTTAGTTATGCTATACTCAACATAGATCATTTCTCAGGGGGAAACTTGAATGAACATGAAAGAATTAGTCGGCAAGAAAGCCGCAGAATATGTAGAAAGTGGAATGACGGTTGGATTAGGAACTGGTTCGACAGCCTACTATTTTGTGGAAGAAATCGGTCGCCGAGTAAAAGAAGAAGGACTTGAAATCGTGGGAGTAACGACTTCTTTAGCAACGAAGAAACAAGCAGAAGCGCTTGGAATTCCATTGAAGAGCGTGGATGAAGTGGATTATATCGACGTCACAATCGATGGCGCAGACGAAATCGCTCCTGATTTTTCAGGAATCAAAGGGGGCGGCGGTGCGTTATTATTCGAAAAAATCGTTGCCGAGCAATCAAAGAGTGTCATCTGGATTGTAGACGAATCAAAAATGGTCGACTACTTAGGTCGTTTCCCATTACCAGTCGAAGTGGTGCCTTATGGTTCAGAACAATTATTCAAACGTTTTGAAGCGCTAGGATACAAACCAACGTTCCGCGAACGCGACGGAGAACGCTACTTAACCGATAGCAAAAACTACATTATCGACTTGGATGTCTATCCAATTAAAGACCCAATCGCATTTGGAGAAAAAATCAAAGGCATGACAGGTGTGGTAGAGCAAGGACTCTTCACAAACATGACAGATATCGTGCTTGTAGGAACTCCTGATGGGGTTGTCGTAAAACAATTCTAAAAAATAACCGCTTAGAGTCAGCATGGATGCGTGATTCTAAGCGGTTTTTGATCGGAGTAAACCGTGTCGAATTGCACACGGTTAATTTTAAAGGATGATGCACTTTTTCAATTTGTGTTCGAAAATCAAGGCGGAGTGTGCTATACTAGTAAAGATTTAGTATTGAAAGGATCTGATAAAATGTCATCATTCATGGAAAAAAGAAAAGGATTGCTGTGTACATTTGCTATAGCGGTTGTCTCAGTCATGCTCGATAAGCTATTCCCAATCATCGGGAGTGCGGTATTTGCTATTATTTTAGGGATGGTCTTGAACCAATTTTGGAAAATTCCAAGTGATTTTAGACCGGGAATCAATTATTCAGCGAAAAAATTATTAAATTACTCTATTATCGCACTAGGATTTACAATGTCATTTGCGCAAGTGAGCCAAACAGGTGCTTCATCATTCCCAGTGTCGATTGTGACCATCTTGATTGCGTTTCTAACAGCGCTACTTGTAGGAAATTTCTTCAAATTGTCTCGTCCGCTGAAGATTCTTGTTGGATTTGGGACTGCGATTTGCGGGGGCTCTGCGATTGCGGCAGCTTCACCGATTATTAAAGCAGAAGATGATGAGGTCGCGTTGTCGATTTCAACTATTTTCCTATTCAACGTCGTCGCGGTATTCCTATTCCCGTTTTTAGGGCACTTGATGAACATGGACGCGTCGCAATTCGGACTTTTCGCAGGAACAGCAATTAACGATACATCAAGCGTGGTCGCAGCCGGTGCCAGTTATAGTGCGGAAGCCCTAGAAATCGCGACAATCGTAAAACTTACTCGTGCGTTGATGATTGTTCCAGCGTGTCTGGTATTATCATTCATCGAAGCACGTCGCATGAAACAAGAAGGACAAAGCGTTCAATGGAAGAAAATCGTGCCAATGTTTATCATCTGGTTTATGGTCGCTTCCATCATTACAAGTGTGGGATTATTCCCAAGTTTCCTTGTACCGTATGCAAAATTAGCGTCTAACTGGTTGATGGCGATGGCATTAGCAGGTATCGGAATGCAAGTATCCTTCCAACACTTCAAAGAAGCAGGGGCAAAACCAATCTTAACCGGTTTAGCTACTTGGTTTATGGTGACTGTCACTAGCTTAATCATGCAGTACTTCGTTTTATAGAAAGGACGCGGTATGAAAAGATTATTGGGACTCGGGTTTTGGATTAGTGCCTTGTACTTTTTCTTATATACGAAAATTCCAGCGCTACAAGCCTTCGTGAATACACCAGTAGGGCCGTATGTGCATGTCGCGATGGTTGTTTTACTCATCGTGGGGATTTTCTTCTACGTACTGCGCATTATCCATTACTTATTTTTCCCATAGAAATAGAAAACAGCTTAGGCATTGCCTAAGCTGTTTTTGTTTTTAACGTTGTGCAAGATGTTTCCAATCAATCCCGCGGGCATCACACCAGTTTTGGATGTTTGGTGCGACCACGATAGGAGCTTGTTGGAGACTAGAAATACTATCCGCACCGACAAGCGTTAAGATCGTTGTCAGTTGCTCTTTCCATGTTTGAACAGTAGTAATGGCGTCTGGAAGGGAGTCGTCTTTCCGTACGAGATGCAACATTTCACCAGACAATCCGACAAGGCTAGCTCCTAGAGCGAAGCATTTGGCCATGTCGAGTGGCGTCTTCACACCGCCGGAAGCGATGATTGGGGTGCGGCTTCCTTGGGCTTCCATGAGCGATGTCAAGGTCGTTTGCCCCCAGTCTTCTAGGAAATCGAGTTTATCTTCTTTGCGACGGCCGTTTTCGATTTTGGCAAAATTCGTACCGCCTGTACCGCTAATATCGATTGCAGCAACTCCGATACTCTCTAGTTGCGCGATGGCTTCACGGCTAAATCCGAATCCGACTTCTTTGACGATAACGGGAACGTCACTCGCTTTGACAATTTCTTCGATGTTTTTAAGCCAGTTGCTAAAGACGCGGTCTCCTTCTGGCATCACGAGTTCTTGTGCACGGTTGACGTGAATTTGAATGGCGTTTGCTTCGATGATGTCGACAGCGCGTTTAGCGGCCTCAGCATCGTAATGTGCCCCAAGGTTTGCGAAGAGGATTCCATTTGGATTTTCTTGGCGAATCACCTTGAAGCTTTCCACACTTTCAGGAAACTTCATCGCGATGCTCATCGAACCTGTCGCCATTGCCATGCCTGTTTCACGAGCCAAGATGGCTAAGCGCTGGTTTAACGCAGTCGTGAGTGGGCTACCACCCGTGATGGCGTTGATGAAGAATGGAACGTCAAAGGTTAGTCCAGCAAGCTTGGTCTGAAGTGACACATCTGCCACATCAACGGTTGTGAAGGGATGATGCACAAAGCGTGTTTCCACAAACTCGGGAGCGCTCGCTGCACGATATTGCTGGTTTGCATGACCTACATGTTCGTCCTTTCGATTCATTTGTTGTTGAAATAAATCCATCATTAATCTCCTTTACCAGGCTTCGGCGATAGAAAGCGGAAGCACTTGAATTTGAGCCTTGGCCCATTGAGTTTCAATTTGTTGTCTTTGAGTTTCGTTTTGTGTAAAACAAATGCCGCAGTCGCCACCACCAGCGCCAGATGTTTTTGCACAGGCACCATTTTGTTCAGCGATGTCGCAGAGTGTTTGTAGTGCTGGCGTTTCGATTTCCAGCTGCATCACTTGTGCAAATTCATTTAAGAGTGCACGGTTCGCACGGATGCCTTCCTGTAAGGCAGCGATGTCTTGTTGGCTCCAAGCGTTTTGTAGACCTTGAACGATGGCGTAACTTTTTGCAAGAAATTCTTTGTAAGAGGCGCTATCGGTTGCCACTTTCCGTTTTTTCTCAGTGGCTTGAATGAGTGAATCTGTGATAGCGACTTGTCCTGTCCATCCTACTAAGAGGGTGAAGTTTGGGATTTCTGGAAGGGGCAGGGTGGTGAGGTCTTTCCAGACAGCATCACAAATGTTTTTAATAGTTTTATTTTGTAATTGTTCGAGTAAATCGCTTCGGTCCGGGCTAGTGTAATACACCATTCCTCTAAAAGAAGAGGCGGCGATATCGCCAAAAGATCCACGTTGGGATAAGCGGAGATTCGTTAACACACTCAGTTTATAGACGAGTAGTGGAGTGCGTGGAGTCTCGTAGAAATCAAGAACGGCTTGAATCGTTGCGACCACAACGGCACCACTCGAACCGAGTCCGTATTTAATACCACGCTTAGCGTCATCGAGCTCACTCGTGATCGAAAGCGAGTAGAGGGTGTTTGTATGTTTCCCAGTTTCTCGAACATATTGTTCTGCGACCAGAATCGCTTCTTCGACTAGTTTATAGGGATGCTCTCCTTTTGCACGGAATAGTTCCCCTTCGCGAGTCCATTCCACAACGATGTCTGAATTTTGCGTAGAGGTTAAACTTCCTACACTACTAGCTTCGTTGATTGTGACGATTAAGTAGCGCGACACAGCTGCAATAATGGCACCGTGTCCGGGTTCGACAACCGCATATTCTCCTGCAATAAAGAGTTTACCGGGAGCTTTTGAAGTAATCGTCACGCGCTCACTTCCCTTCAAAAGTCGCACGAGAAGCGTTCCATTCGTCTTCTGTCAATGTACGAATGCCTTCTCCTGGAAGCGTAGGAATGAGTTTTTCACTCGGGAATACTTTGCCAAGCTCTTCCAGAATCGCAGGTATATCACTCGCCTTGCAGATGACTTTAACGTTTGGACCAGCATCCATCGTGAAGTAGGCCGGAATGCCTCGTTTTTCTCGAATCGTGCGAATGGTTTGTTGGGCGATAATACTCTCCGGTTCGAAATAACAGAATGGAGGATTGCTTGCCAGCATCGTAGCGTGCATTTTCATGCCGTTAAATTCCGCAATAGAGCCGATACGATGAATGTCGCGGTCCTTGATGGCCTCTTTAATGTCGGCTAAATCGGTTGCCGCAGAAGTGACCCAACCTTCATAAAATGGTGAAGTAGAAACAGTCAATTCCATGCCAGCACGACTTGAAATCTTCTTCTCGGCCGCACTCACGACGATAATAATCATCCCGATGTCAAACTTCGCATCGTCCACGGGAATCGCCATACTGTTCTCGTTGGAGTCTCCTTTATTCCATTCGACAAATCCGCCAAATAAACTACGAGTAGCGCTGCCACTTCCACGACGCGCGTAAGTCGATAGTTTTTGAGCAGGCATGTTAAGACCGGTTGCCTCGTTCATCGCCCCAGCAAGTGCCGCAAAGGCGGAAGCAGAGCTCGCAAGACCTGCTGCAGTTGGGACAAAATTCAAGCTCTCGACGCGAGCACGACGCGAGTCTCCCGTTTCAGCGCGGAACAAGTCTAAGAAGCGCGTGATTTTAGCGGTCGCCGCTTCGTCTTGTTTGGCGCCATTGAGATAGAACTCGTCTTCCGTTAACGTATCGCTGAGTTCGACTTTTGTATCGGTATAAAAGGCTTCAAGGGTTAAAGAGAGGCTACTATTCATCGGAATGAAAAGTTCTTTATTTTCTTTTCCCCAATATTTAATCAGTGCGATATTCGTATGCGCACGCGTCATTCCAATCGATGTGGTCATTAGCTCTTCTCCTTTTTGGCGAGCGACTGAATCCAGACCGCTTGCGCTCCTTTTTTCATGAATTGTTCTTGTAAATGAAGGGCGTCGTTCTCTGTAGCTACAAGGGCAATCATACAACCGCCTAGGCCACCACCTGTGACTTTTGCCCCGAGTGCATGGTTTTCGTGGGCCGTACTGACGAGGGCTTCAATGATATCATGAGAAACCCCTAATTTTTTCAGACGATCGTGATTAGAAGTCATTAGCTGGCCGAGCTTTAGAGGATCTTTGGTTTCGATGGCGGTCTTTGTATCTTGTACGATGGCGCCAATCGATTGCACCGCGTCTGAACCTGTTTCGTTAGTGGTAGGGTCGATGATGCGTTCTTGCAAAGTACTTACATGATGGACCGCTTGCTTTGTATTCCCGGTCACACCTGAATCTGCGATGACGAGATACGCTGGCATATCGAGTTCAAGCGTCTGAAGTTCTTGTTCCTTTTGGAAAAAGACCGGACGAGTGCCACTCGTTGTAGCTGTATCGACACCGCTTGGATTGCCATGCGAAATGGTTTCCGCGCCTTGAACGATGTCCCATAAAGTGGCATCGGATAAAGACGTATTAAAAAAATCAAAAATGGCACGCACGACCGCAACGCTTACTGCAGCACTGGATCCCATGCCTCTTTCAGCTGGAATCGTTGACTCGATGGAGAGGACAAAAGCATGACTCGTGACTTCTTTTGAAGAGGCGAGTAAAAATGCTTTTTGAATCGCAAACTGCAATCCTGCCATTGAAGCAGGCATGCCTTGAAGGTCCCCTGAGTATAGCTCGCATTCGATTGTTTGCCCTTTGATTGCAGTGACGATATCGGCTTTCACAAACACCGCATTAATGGGTAGTGCAATAGCTGGTTTATGGTAGACGACGGCATGTTCACCGGCTAAAATGATTTTTCCATTGGCAAGACCTGTTCCCTTTTGTAGTTTCATACGACATCCCTTTCTTCGTTTTCATTCACATTCTACTAGATTCGTTCCCCTTCGTAAACAAGCATGCTGATTTCATGGGAAAAACTTAAGATTATAAAGAAACGAATCATAGAAACAGTGTGCTACTTATGGTACAATTCAAGAATAGTAAACCTGTAACTGAAGGAGACGAATCCGTTGAGAGAAAACGAGACGTATTATCAGATTCAAAGAAGTGAGTGGAGCCAATATAAAGGCATGCATCCATTCACGATGACAAGCGCTGAGTTACAGCACTTAACGTCACTAAATGACCGCATTTCCCTACAAGACGTGCAAGAAGTGTATGTGCCGATGCTGGATTATTTTGATGTATACTTTAAAAAACATATTGAATTACATACTGAGGAGCAACAGTTTCTGAATCAACAGAAGAAGACTGTGCCGTTTATTATCGGGGTTTCTGGGAGTGTAGCCGTTGGGAAGAGTACGACTGCCCGCTTGATGCAAACGATGCTGCAACAACGCTACCCGGATAAACGCGTGTTTCTAATGACGACAGACGGATTCTTACTACCGACTCAGGAGCTGATTAATCGCGGAATCTTAGATCGTAAAGGGTTCCCGGAAAGTTACGACATGGAAGCTCTCGTTCATTTTTTACTCGAAGTGAAGACTGGAAATCCAAGCGTGGATGCACCGGTGTATTCGCATGAGATTTACGATATTGTGCCAGGAGAAGTGCAGACAATTGAATCGCCCGACATCTTGATTGTTGAGGGGATTAATGTGTTACAACTACCGCCAAATCGTGAAATTTACGTGAGTGATTTCTTCGACTGGTCGATTTTCGTAGATGCCGATGCAACACTGATTGAGCAATGGTACTTGGAGCGTTTCGAATTGTTGATGGACCGTGCGAAATCTCAGCCGGATAACTATTACTATCAATATGCGATTGGGAATCGTGCGGATGCGATTGCGATGGCGAAAGATGTGTGGAAGAAGACTAACCTGAAGAACCTTAAGGACTACATCTTACCAACGAAAACCCGCGCCGACTTCATCCTACATAAAACAGTGGGACATCACATAGATTTTGTGCAAATTAAAAAATATTAGGATACGAGACCGAACGCTCAGAAATGGAACGTTGGACCGGAACAACGCAAGGGACTCGGAACGAGTCGTGCGGATGTTTCGGGAAACGCACGCCATTTCTGCGAGGTTGACTTCGACTATTTGTACAAAGTCATATTTCTCTGTTTTTGTAGGTGAAGCGGTACGGGATTCTTAGTAAGAGTACGGGGAATCGTAAGAAAGAGTACATCTGTAATTGCTATAAAAATTGGTATAAAAAGCTAAAAATACTGTTTA
This sequence comes from uncultured Granulicatella sp., assembly GCF_938030755.1. GTDB lineage: Bacteria > Bacillota > Bacilli > Lactobacillales > Aerococcaceae > Granulicatella. The sequence goes on from NZ_CALHIF010000022.1 coordinate 64,168, forward strand.
AAACGCGAGATAGTAGTGGTAAAATGTAGGTGTAAAATTGTAGCTTGTAGTATGGTTTCTTTAACAATGAGGTGAGAACATGTACTTAAAAAGTGATCAAGAAAAACATCAAAAAATACCGACTTATGGAGCAGCGCTTTACCTATTCATAACTATCCTTGTGCTGAATTTGACTGGTTTACTGCTGAGTCAGTCAGTGCTCCAGAGTGGACTATTAAAGGGTGAATACAAAGATTTGTTTTATCTGATAGGCATTCTCTTAATGCTCGTTGCAGCGAGAATTCAGTGGCTCAGCGGGGTGAAATCAGGTGTTAGCACGAGCATCCAAAGCAATGAACTCAAAACGACTGGAATTTATGAGCGCACTCGCAATCCAATTTACTTTTCGTGGTGGCTCAGCAGCATCGGGATTACCCTAACCATGCATAATATGTGGTTGCTGATTCTGATTCCGATTCAGTGGGTGTTATTAACCGTCGTGATTCGTATTACCGATGAAAAATGGCTCTACGAACTGCACGGAGAAGCCTATAAGGACTATTGCGCGAGAGTGAATCGATGGATTCCGATTAAGAAAATTAAGTAACCAAACTAAACATATTTGTAGAAACTAGCCAGTAGCATGTCTATTGGCTAGTTTTTTGTACCTTAATTAAATATGAAAAATATGGGTAAATTTCTAGGAAATACAGTATACTGTAAACAATATTTTGTGAGTGATAGAAAAGTAGATTGGATTGAGGCAGGGAGAATAATTATGGTTGAAATAAAAGTTGACTTATCAGGGGAAGGCAAAATTTCTACAGGATTATCAGTAGGAGTGAATCATTAAGAAGTGTCTCAAATATTGTAAAAGATAATCGTACAACTGTGGCGGGTAATAATGAAGCTAGTCGAGTGATTGATCAATCAAAAATGGTATCTGAAAAGATTGCTCAGGTTATTGCGGATATGTCGAAAAATCTTAATAGCGTAACAAAAGAATTCAAAGCTGTAGATGATAAAATAGGAAATGAATTTATAAAGACGGAGTTTACATTAAATGGATGAAATGAGTCAAAGAAAAGAAAAATTATCATCCGAAATGAAACAGATTAAAATAGAAGCGAAAGAAAACGCTGTTCGAAAAGATGAGTTTTTGGAATTCTCAAAACAATCACAGATATTTTTAGAAAAAATGACGGTATATCTGAAAGAGTCTAGAGATAGCAAACGAGTTGAGAACTTAATGGAGGAACAAAAGCAGCTTAACCAAGTAGTCAAAAAGCAATTAGCAGACATTGAAAATGAACTAGAATTCAAACGGAAAAAGCTTTTACTAGAAAAAGAAGAATTCGATCGATTACATCATAAAAAGGAGGATTTGAATGAGCATTGATATGTATCTTGGAGATTCTGATAGGCAAAATCAGAGTGTTAGCTCAATTATAAAATCAAGAAGTAACCATTATAATAACTTACAAGGGACCTTGGTCCAGTTCAGTAATTCCTCTCCTTTTTTATCTGGAGTTACTTACGACTCTGCGAAAAACTATTCCCTGAAAATTTTAATACCACTTATTAAAGCAGGTATGTTATTGGATGAAGCTGTTAAAGAAAGCTGTGAAGCATTTACTAAAAAATATCGAGAAGAAGTAGACACGGTTGATCTACGAGAATCAGAACTTTTGGATAAAATTAATCGCGTTGAAATTTTTGCGAATCAAGCAAGAAATCTGATGTCATTAGAGTTTAGAAATGAGCATCCTAATGCAACTTATTTAAGAAATTTACAACGTATTGAAGACAATCATCTAGAGACCAAACGATTGTTTGAGGAAAAACTAGCGAAATTAAGAGCTTTTAATAGCAACTCAAGGGCAGTGTTTGCTAAAGCAGATGAACTTTATCAATTGGTTCAAAAAGGAATTAATGAAGCAACTCATTCATGGAGTGAAGTTGGTCGTAGTTATCTATTAAATGAAAAATCCATAGAAACATGGATGGAATCAATCAATCAACATTGGATAAACTCTTCATATTATTTGGCTCAAATGGCCGAAATTATGAAAAAAGGGTTAAATATGTCTGAGGACGAGGTTGAAAGGTTAAAAAGCTATTTGGAAGAGCATCCTAATGTTGCTTTTTATAATGAAGGTATCAATTTGATACAACAATATCAAATAGTCAAGTGGGCTATTGATAAATTTATTATTTTTGGCTGGACTACAGTAGAAGAAGTAATCAATAGTTTATTAAAGCAACTAAATACTGCAATTCCTCAAGGTTTGAAGTATTTTAATTTCTCTATGAATAGCCATATATTTAAGGATATTAGTATTACTTTTGACGCTAGTAAATATACATCAGATCTTGTAAAGTATATGTTGAAAAACATAGGGAAGGGATTTGTTCGTGAAGTAGATATTTCTATTGCAAATGTGGCAAAAAGTTTAGGATATTATGTTGGAGACAATGTAGGAAGAGTTTTTACGTATAGTATCTCGTGGCTCAAATCTGTATTTATAGGGATTGACGTGTATCTAAATTCCTTAGAGGAAAAAATAGGAACAGCGATAGTTCACACGATGACTACAGCAACATTGACGAATTTAGGAGTTAATTTAATAAAAGCGGGTATTTCTTGGATATCAAATGCGGCTATGACACCTGAAATTCTGCTTACTGCAACTAAATATTTAGCAACACATCCTGTAGGATGGAGTATTTTAGCAGGTTTTCTAGTTACTTCATTAGTGGAGAATGCTTATAGAAATAACTATCTAAAAATGAAGGATCATGTTGATTCGATTGGAAAAGGAATTACTGATTTTTTTGATGCTATCGGTAATTCTGTTGAAAATAATTTACAAAATTTAATTTATAGTTTTGGGTGGTAATAAATGAATAAATTAACTTTTAAAGATTCGATGTCTACGTGTCACAAAATCGTGACGGACTCAAATGGGAAAAGATACATCATGGACACGAGTACACTTACACCAAATGTCCATGGTTTTGGGATTATTCCAAAGCAAGTGAGTGTAGAAATGGTGGAGTTTGGCCATCACGATCAGAATTTTGAATTTAAAACTAAACCGTCACCTAAGTTTCTAGGTGTGGCAGCCGTAACACAACCGTTAACGACGATACTCTTCAAGGTGCTAGAGGGTGTTTTCTTGAAGTACAATATTCATCAACAAGTACTTTTGAAGTGGATAATGTTTGGGGTGTCGATTGCGCTCGCATTTATTCTTGCAAAAGTCTATATTAAGTTGGCTCAAAAGAAAGTCGCAGATAGGGTTTCGCCGAATGCTAAACGATATATTGCTAAATTTACCTACTGGAAGAAGAGAGACTACTCAAACTGGTTTATGATTCTTCTAATAGCCATTATTTTCTATTTCTTTTTAAAATCTACTAACGGAACAGAAGGCATTCTTTTAGTTCCTATCACAATATTAGCGCATCTTCTTTTTGTTTTTTGGCTAGGGATGGCTCCAATCGACCAAAACTATAATCGAAAGAGAATGCAGCTTGTATCAATAAAAGAAAAAATATAAAAAAGTTTAAACAACCGTATTAGGATCGATGGTTTATAATTATAGCGAGAAGATGTAAACTCGTTTTCATGATAGTGCTAGGCGTAGCAGTTATGATATTTTCTAATTAAATAAAACGGTTTCGTACTAAGAGGAGACTATTTTAATTACCTGTTTAAGTTACAGATATATTTTTAAGTTTGACATTTTACTGTAAGATGCTCTCTATAACTTTTATTAATTATCGAGGAGGTTAAATAATGAATGAAGTATTACCAATTGGATCTATTATCTATTTAAAAGAAGGTCAGCAAAAAGTGATGATTTTAAGTAGAGGTTGCCAATTACAACAAGATAACGAAGTTGTATTTTTTGGATATTCAGGAGCTGCATATCCTGTTGGATTAAATCCGGAACAGATCTTCTACTTTAATCAAGAAGACATTGATAAAGTAGTATTTCATGGATATACAGATTTGGATGAAGAACGTTTTGTAGAATTATATAAAAAATGGTTTGAAGAAAACAAAGCGAATTTAAAAATAGGAAAAACACATTAATAGAAATAACATTGATATACGTCATGAAATATTCATTTATATATTGCTAAATATTTATGAATATGCTACTATCGACGTATAAATGTAACAAAAATTTAATTTTAAGGAGTTCAAGATTATGGGACAAATTAGAGTATCACCAGAAACGTTACAAACACGTGCACGTGAATATAATAAAGCTTCAAACGAAGTGAATAGCATTTTATCAAACTTAACTGGTTTACAACAAACATTGGCATCAGAATGGGAAGGTCAAGCTTTCCAAGGTTTTGATCGTCAATTCAATGAACTAAAACCAAAAGTAAGAGAATTCGCTGAATTATTAGAACAAATCAATTTACAATTAGTAAGTGCTGCTCGTGCGATGGAAGAACACGACCAAGCATTATCTCAAAAATTTGGCTTAAATTAATGGATAGACCATCTATCCTTGAAGGTGGGAGAAGATCCCACCTTTTTCTATTTAAAAAATAATAAGGGAGAAGATTATGAAACATAAAAAAGTGTTCCTATTTTCAGGGGTTCTTTTAGTATTAGTATTGTTATTAGCTCTAGCTGGGATTGTAAAGCCACAAAACACTTCTAGAACATCGTCCACTCAAGAACATTCATCTGCAAAAAATGATGTTTCGATAGCTATCGTGAATGAAGACAGTGGGACGACATACAATGGAGATCAAGTGTCAATGGCCAATGTCCTCATTGACTCATTTGCCAAAACAACTCCTTATAAAGTGGAAACTGTTTCTCGCTCAACAGCAGAAAAAGGATTAGAAAACGGTAATTACCAGGTGATGGTGATTATGCCAAGTCATTTTTCTCAAGACGCACTTTCTTTAGAAGAGACCGCACCAAAACGCGCATTGTTTCAATATAAAGTTAATGCGGATAAGCAAGTGTTAGTGAAACAGGCGGAACAAGCAGTATCTGATTTGAAGCAAGCATTTAATCAGGATATGATTCGAATCTATTTTAGTAGTGTCATTGCTAATTTAAAGACTGCTCAGAATCAGGTGATGGGAGTTGTTAAAAATCAAGGAGATACAGTAAGCCAGTTCGAAGATACCCTTTTGAATCCTTTGACACAGTATTCTCAACAATTCACAGGATTATCCAATTCTTCGAAAAATGCAACAGAAGTAATGGAGAACTTTAATACCGTCATCCAAAATACGAATACTTCTTTTACACAAATTATTTCTGTTAATAAGACTTACGATGAAGAAATCGCTAGAATTAAGCAACTTCAAGACGCTTGGACACAGTCTGTTTTAAAACGTGAAAATGAATTAGCGGTATATGATAAAGGAATTTCTAGTTTGACAGTGAATGATCCTTTAAAGGTTATGCAAGATATTAATTCCAAAGATTTACCAAGTTTGAATAATAGCCAAGATTTAACAAAGATTCTAGAGAATTCTAATCAGCTAAATCAACGCTTAAACGATTTTCTTACAGATATCAAAAAGAGAAATGAAGAAATTAGCACTTATTTATCAACTACTTACAAAGAAAAGATTAAACAAGCTGTAGCGGAATCGTTGTCAGATAATAGTAATCAAACGAAAAAGACATTAGGTTTAATGGTATCAGAGCTTCGTAACAATATTGACAAACAAGTCATTTCTAGCGCAAAGCAGATTTCACTTTACGATGATGCTACGATTGACCGGATGGCTTTACCAGAAGCAGATAAGCAATTTTTGAAAAATACGGTTCATTTTGTTCAAAAAGTTAATCCTAGTGCGACCGTTCAAACGAGTCGTAAGGATGAGTTTGTAAATACGAAACAGAATGAAATCAAGAATAAGCCAATCTCTGGAGCAATGACAATCAGTGAAATCGCTGGAAAAGTGAAAAAAATAGTATTTACAGTGGATAGTCACTATACCTTACAAAGCCTAACGATTGATGGGCAAAATGTTTCATTTACTCAGAATGGGGCATCCGTTGAGGTAACTTCAGGATTCAATTCTTCTGCAAAACAATTAAGAGTTGCGTATGAGTTGAAACATAAAAATGAGTCGATTTCAGAAACTGGATGGTTCGCTCCAATTGCTTCGAATGTTAAGGTGATAACAGAAGAATCGATCGCTCACTTGAGTGATGCTCAAAAACAAGCATTGTTGAGCAATGTTTCTAAACTCAATGAAAGTATTAAACAATCCAATAAAGTTATTCAGGCTTTTAATACGTATCAAGAATCTGGGGCAGCAACTCCGCAAAAATTCAACTCATTAAATGCTTTAGATGAAAATAGTGTGACTGTAAATGCTAGCGAACAAGCCATTCAAAGAATCTATTCGGAGAGTGATACGAGAACAGTATTTACGGATTCTAAGCAGTTTTTAGGGGAGATTTCTTCAGCTGTATTTAATGATGTTAAATCATACCTTGAGTTTGCTGGACAGGTGAAGGCGGTCTATGGAGTTGAATTATATTCCAATAGACAGGCAGATCCAAAACAACCAGCTTCGGATTCTTTATATGCACAGTTAGCGTTAGATAGACTGGATGAAGTGTTAGTTGATTTAGTAACGAATACTCTTACGAATGATGTAAAAGATAAATTAGTAATTCCATCAGAATTTACAACGGAAACAAGTGCATTATCAACAGATGTTCAGGCTTTAAAAAATAATATAGACGCCTATCAAAAATTAATGAGGGATGTCAACGCAGAATTAACAAAGGCTGTAGCACAAACTCAAAAAGTTAAAGAAACTCTTGAAAGTAAACCGATTTTTGTAGATTCTGAAAAACGAGATAACACGGATTTAACGAATGTGGGATTAGCGATTAACAAAGATTTAGCTACACTAATGCAGGCTAGTCGTTCGTTAATGGATAACACGAAGAATCATCAGCAAATTGCGACCACTATTCGTCAAGAATATAATCGATTAAATGAAGATGTGAAATCGCTAGAGAATAAAGGGACTGAGTATAAAAATTCCGTAGCAACAATGGATGAAGTGATGGCAAAAGAGTATGAATCAAACAGTTCATTCTTAAAAGAATTTACTCAAGTAATGTCAAATACTCAGTCAGGAAATACGGCTAATACGGTAGTATATGACTATTTGTCACATCCAGTAGATGGTTCAATGGCGGATGTTCGTTCTTCTAGCAATTCTCGTCAACAAACTGATAACAGAACGGGTGTATTAATGGTGCTGATTATTGCTGTAATGACCTTAGCGTTTGTCTATATGTTACAACATGGTAATTGGCAAATTCTCGAAACTAACAAGTACCTATCGAATCAACCTACAGTTAACTTCCTACCGTTAGCGTTGTTAGCCGGTATCGGAGCACTTATCGGACTATTTGTAAGTGTTGTGGTAGGGATGAAGTTGAACCTTCCAGCAGACCAATTATTTGTACTCTGCGGTGTGTCCCTTGTTATTGGTGTAAGTATCATATTTATGCATCATGCACTGATGACATGGTTAAAAGCTTATGGCTTATTAGTAAGTTTAGCTTTTGTTGTAATCTATGTAATTTCACTAGGGCAATTGTTTGATACGTACTATGGTAGTGTTTCGCCACTCTTAACGTATCTCACACCATTTATATCTGCAGAAGAAATGCTGCATACGGTTATTAATCAACAACCTACCTCATGGATTTCAGTTCTTATTATTTCTCTTGTTGGAATTTTAGGATTTGTAGGTAGTATGTTATTTTATAGAAAAAATAATCAAACAATAAAGGAGTAGACAATGAAAATAATCAGTCGAGTGCTATTGTTAACACTTGGCATGATAGTTGTCCTCACGGGCAAAGTTTGGGCAGAAACAGGGTCATTAAAAATTAATGTTGATGTACCTGTCACACCACAAGTAACAGAGAAGACATATTTTGAACAAGACGTTTTGTTAAAACAACTGTTTGATGCCTCTTTGTCTCAAATGATTTCAAAACAACAGGCAGAAGAGTCATTATCTGGAACAGAAGATAATACTCTTCTTTTTTTATCGACAACCCCACAAAAATTAAATCCAATAGATACTACTCAATTCTTTCTTACACAGAGCACAGCATCTCCTTCTAAAGGAGTGACATTACGGCCTCCTCAAAAAGAGTCACCGTGGTTTGTGATAGCGTTCATTGGTTTGGGATTTTTGGTTAGTGGTGTTTCGGTTTATCAATTTTTGAAGAAAAGGAAAACTCATCATGCGTAATACCTATATTAATATCACATTGAATTTAGAAAAGTTTGCCTATGGGAAATATGATCTTCGAATCCCAGTAGGAATAAGTATGAAGGAATTATTAAATATTGTGAAGGATGCCTATCAGTTAGCGTTTGAGGTTAATACTCCAAGTGTCCGCATTCATGAAAAAGGAATTGTATTAACAGCTTTACAAAGAATTGAAGATGTGAACTATTTACATGACGGAATCCAACTGATGGTTGAAACATTATAGAAAGCGAGCGAACGAAATTGAAAACTCTTGAAGTAACGAAAGAAGAATTTAAAGGCAATATTGCATTGGCTTTAACATTATTAGAAGTGAGCATTCCAGAAGCAGTATCTCTACAAATTGAAGAAACAGAAAGCGCCTATCTGTTTCATGCTGAAACAGATATCGTTCAAGATTATGGTGTAGTATATCAACTTCCTTTAGAAGAACAACTACGGTATCTAATGAATATTGGTCACTTGTTTGAAGCACTAAAAACAAGTGCCTACACGTATTCTTTAACCCCTGATAATCTTGTGTTCACTCAAAATGGGATTGCGAAACTCATCTTCCGTGGGGTCAAAGGTCAAGTTCCTCCCTATGAAGAAATAACGGGAGCAACTTTCTTAAAACATTATAAATCTATGATTATTTCTGTCTTAGATACAAAAGCAAAGTATGAAGAACTCGCACAAGGCAAACTCGAATTTTATAAAGGACATAAATTTACTGAGAGTATCCTCTCTGCAGAAACCATAGAGGAGGTTGTAAGTTTACTAAATGAGCACTTGGAGTATGAAAAGCAACGCGTGGCAAAAGAAATGGTGCGTGTCCCTCGTAAGAGATTATTCACATGGAAATTAACAGGGATTCTATTTGGAGTATTATCGGTAATCTTTGCCAGTCTTTTAGGATATCACATGTTCGTGACTCAACCACAACAGCAAACGATTGCGAATGTACGCTTATCCTTTATCCAAAAAGACTATTCTAAGGTAGTATCTTCCGTTAAAAATATGGATAGTAAAAGCTTATCGCCAGAAGACAAGTATATCGTTGCGTACTCTGTAATAATGACCGAACCGTTAACGGACGCTCAAAAAACAATGCTAGGGAAAATTACGACTCAAACGAATGAAGACTATCTACGTTATTGGGTTCTTATCGGTCAGAATAAGATTGATGAAGCAATGGATATTGCGAGTTATTTAGATGATCCGCAATTATTAATGTACGGTTTGACGAAGAAAATCGATGATATCCAACGAGATCCAAGTTTAACTTCTGAAAAAAGAACGGAAGAAATTAATCGTTATAAAGGTAAGTTAGAAGAACTCAAAAAACAATATTTACCAACACAACAAAAAACGAAAGAAAACTAACACGGAGGAGTAAGATGATTTGTTTAATTAAACTAAAAGATACGATATACGACATTTCACAGGAAAGACCCTACCGTGTAGGTGCTTTTATGAATGATGATATTGTCATCAAAAATCCTTATGCGGATAAACTAACCGTCAAGAATGGACTAGTGACGTATAATCATGAAACGTATTCTTACGGGAAGCATGCAATTTCTTTGAGTGATGACGTACATGCAGAATTATTTGTGTTTGAATACACGTTACAAACATTAATGACGAACGTGCCTATTACGATTGGACCAGAGGCTATTCATACAGTTCGAATCGAGGAAAGTGATGAGTTATTAATCCGACAAATCCCTACTGGATATGAAATTGTAACTTCAAAACCTATCTTCTTAAATGGGCAAAAAGTGAACGCGTCCATTCATATGAGTGAAGGAGACAGTGTATTTTCATCAAGTGGGTATTTTGTCAAAATGGATGGACAACGTGTTCTCATAGCTAGTATTCATCCTATTGAATCAGAATTAATACAATTGGACTTTGAAGAGAACGGGGAAGATAAATTCAGTGATTTCCACCGTTCCCCTCGTTTCATTTTACGTGAGCCAGATGATGTGGTGAGCATCTTAGCGCCTCCAACTGAGGATAATATGCAGAAGCAATCGCTATTAAAATTAATTATCATGCCACTTGCGATGATTGGGCTAACGGTCGCAACGCATTTTCTTACAGGAAATGGCGGTATGATGATTATGATGATGGGGATGTCGGTGATTACTTTAATCACCTCGGTCCATAGTTTCTTCTCAGATAAAAAACAAAATAAACGTCTGAAAGCTAAAAAGATGGAAAACTATAAAGCGTATTTGAATGAGAAATATAAAGAGCTTTATGATTTATCTAAAGAGCAGGAAGAAGCGTTGAATTATCATTATCCAAGTATGGAGAAGGTCATGGAAATGGCCAAAAATACTGATAGACGTCTCTATGAAAAGACACCTCATCACTTTGATTTTCTAACGTACCGTCTAGGGACAGGAAGGATCATTCCTAGCTTTAAAATCGATTATAAGAAATCTGAGTTAACAGAATATAATGAAGCCATCAGTGAACAAGTAACGGAATTAGTGGCTCATTATCAATTCTTAGAAAATCTACCCATTACTAATGATTTATTATCAGCTCCTACAGGGTATATCGGTTCGCGTCGAACAGTCATTGAGCAAGTGCAACAAGCGATGATGCAATTAGCTACTTTCCATAGTTACCATGATGTGCAATTTGTTCCAGTGTTTCGTGAAGAAGAACTTCCGCTATGGGAATGGAGTCGTTGGTTACCGCATATGAAACTCCAACAGTTTAATTGCCGTAGTTTTGTATACCATCAACGTAGTCGTGATCAATTGTTAACGTCTCTCTATCAAATGATCAAAGAACGCAAACAAGCGGCTGAACAGGCAGGAACTAATAAGCAACTCACATTTACTCCTCATTACGTATTTGTGATTACGGATTTATCTCTAATGCTAGACCATAATATTATGGAGTTTATTAATGAAGATTTATCACACCTTGGAATTAGCTATCTTTTTGTAGAAGATGTGATTGAAAGCCTACCAGAACATGTAAAAACGGTTGTGGATTTCAAAGGAAATCGTCAAGGAACATTACGCCTGCATAATGGCGAATATATGGATAAACCGTTTGTGACGTTTGAGAAGTTATCCACTGAAGCCAAAGAACAATTCGCAAGAGACTTGGCTCAAGTGACGCATGTTCAAACATTACGAAACGCGATTCCAGATAGTGTCACATTCTTAGAAATGTATGGTGTAGATTCTGTAGAAGCATTAGATATGAACTATCGTTGGGCAACGAATGATACGTATCAAACAATGGCGGTACCATTAGGGCTACGTGGCCGTGATGAATTATTAATGTTGAATTTACATGAAAAAGCGCATGGACCTCACGGACTAATGGCAGGGACAACAGGATCAGGGAAATCTGAAACCTTACAGTCGTATATTGCTTCATTAGCGGTGAATTTCCATCCATATGAAGTGGCATTTCTCTTGATTGACTACAAAGGTGGAGGGATGGCGAACCTATTTGCAGACTTACCGCACTTAGTTGGGGCTATTACCAACTTAGATGTAGCGCAAGCCAATCGTGCCTTAGTGTCTATTCAAGCAGAATTGAAGAAACGTCAACGATTATTTGCAGAATATGATGTAAACCATATTAATCAGTACATGAAATTATTTAAAGAGGGTGTAGCCACTGAGCCAATGCCTCATTTATTCTTGATTTCGGATGAGTTTGCAGAATTGAAAACGAACCAACCGGACTTCATGAAAGAGTTAGTATCCGCTGCACGTATCGGACGTTCGCTCGGAATTCACTTGATTTTAGCAACTCAAAAACCAAGCGGCGTAGTGGATGATCAAATCTGGTCTAACTCGAAATTTAAGATTGCGTTGAAAGTACAAGATGTAGCCGATTCGCGTGAAATTATTAAAACGCCAGATGCTGCAGAAATTACACAAACGGGTCGTGGATACCTGCAAGTTGGGAATAATGAAATCTATGAATTATTCCAAAGTGCTTGGAGTGGAGCCGATTATGAACCAGAAGCGGTACGTTCTACACATCGAGATACGACAGTGTATGCCATTAAAGATAATGGCCAGTATGAAGCAATCAATAAAGACTTAAGTGGATTAGATGATAGCGGCAATCAGAAACGATTGCCAACGCAACTGGATGCGGTCGTTCAAGAAGCGAAGCGTGTATTCGAATCGCTTCACCTTCCAAAAGTCGCAAGTCCGTGGCTTCCACCGTTAAAAGAGAGAATAGCGGCGGAAGATATCCAAGATATTCAATTTAAACATTATTGGGGAGCCGATAAACACCCTGAGTTTTTATTGGGATATCAAGATATTCCTGAACAACAAGCGCAATTACCGCTGACAGTTGACTTCAACGATTGTGGCCATATTCTGGTTGTTGGAAGTCCAGGTTATGGGAAATCTACCTTTATTCAAAATGCATTGATTGATGTAATGCGTAAAACAACGCCAGAGCAATCGCATATATATTTATATGACTTTGGAACGAGTGGATTAATTTCTTTAGTAGATTTTCCACATGTGGCGGACTACTTTACAGCAGATGATAATGAGAAAGTGATGAAGTCATTACGACGTCTTCAAAAAGAAGTGAAGGTAAGAAAGGCCGCTCTTAGTGAGGCGCGTTCAAGTAATATGCAACAATACAACAGAGACGCCGCAACACCATTCCCTTCACTATTTATTGCAATCGATAGTTTTGACGGAGTGTGTGATGCTACTTTCAGCGAAGCGTTTAACGAAACCGTTAATATTCTAGCGCGTGAGGGGGCCTCTCTAGGAATCTATCTCATCACAACGATGTCTCGTTTCAATGCTATGCGTGTACAATTACAAGCAAACTTTAAAACAAAAATTGCGCTTTACTTATTCGAACAGAGCGATGTTACAAGTATTGTTGGTCGTACAGACCAAGTGCTTTTGGATATCCGTGGACGCGGATTAATGAAGCAAGACACAGTCGTTTCATTCCAAGTGTGTGTGCCGTATGCTGTGGAAGATAATTCATCAATGATTCAGCAAGTGAAAGCAGAAGCACAAGAAATGTCACATTATTGGACAGGTGCATTACCACAACCAATTCCAATGTTGCCAGAAGTGGTGACACCGGAAATGGTGGAAGCTCAAGTAGACCGATCAGAACGAAACCATCAAGTATTACTCGGGTTAACGAGAGAAATGGTCGAAGTGGCTGCATTTACATTAGATAAAGCCATCTCGTTAGTCAGTGATAATGTTCGAAGTGTTACTCAGTTCTACAAAGTATTAGCTTACCAATTGCAACAATATACGACTCCTGTTCAAGTTGTGATTGTGGATCCATTAGGGTTAGTACCATTAGATCAATTTAAAGAAGCGCATCGTTTCAGCGATACACTGAGTGCTAAAGAGGGAATGAATATCATCTTAGACAACTTGAAGGAACGGATGACGCAACCTGGTGAGTATACTCAATCACTCATTATCATTCCAGACATCCAAATCCTTGGACAAAGTCTCAACATTACAGAAAATCAGTTTAAAGAGCTTCTGTTAGAAGGACCTAAGTATGGCATTACGCCAGTATTTGTGGGGAACTATAAAGACCTAATGACGAATTACTCAACGCTTGTAACCTTACACAGACAATTGACAACGCAGGTGTTCATGGGAATGCGTATCAGCGACCAAGAATATGTTCGCTTCCCGTATATCTCAAACGAAAAATCTCCACGTCCAAACGAAGGTTATATTGTTGATGCAGAAGGTTATGAATTTGTACAATTAATGAGTATAGAAGAATAAAGGAGGCGGAAGGATGAAGAAGATATTTATATTCATAGCTATAGTGATAGGTATCTTTGCAGTAGTACAGTGCTCAAGACCAACAATCACGAAGGAACAACAGAATAATGTTGTGACTAGAATTGCGCGGAGATATGATATTAGTGAAGTTGAATTTCTGCGGTTTACAAAAAACTGGAGTACAGGCAGCTATATTTTACAACTAAAACTAGATGATGATGATTCAAAAGAGGTAACGATGATAATAGAAGATAAGAAAGAGTTGGATAGTGTGGACTTGGAGTTAGTTCTGAATCCGATTGGAGAATATGATGATATTGAAAGAGCTGAAAAAATTACGGGAGATATATCTATATCTAATATTAAAATAAAATATCTAGGAGAGTAGATAATGTTAACTGAAGAACAAAACAGATATGTTTCTGACCAAGTATACTTATTGGATTCTTCCAGGGCAGATAAAGATAAAAGGTTAATTGAAAATAAAATACTAAGTTTTGAGGATAAAAAACCATATCTAGGTAGTTTTCAAGTCTTAAAAGTCGAAGACAACCAAGAAAATGGGATGCAAGCGATGGCGGTTGCTCCCATTGGGGCTGATGGGCAACCAGATTATTCTCAAATTATCATCACATATGCGGGGACTAACTTTGATGATAATAGAGACAGAGCAACTGATATACAGATGATAGGCTATGGTAATACCGATCGGATGGCTTATGTAGACTCAAATAATAGAGGCAAAGTAGTTGAATCGCAAGCAGTCTCTGCTCTTCGTTTTGCAGAAGAAATTCGTAAACAATTTCGTAATTCACAAATTACTACAACAGGGCATTCGTTAGGAGAATCTCTTGCAATGTTTGTTGCATTGAAAAATGGATGGGACAATATGGGTTCTCATGGTCCGGATATTCATAATATGATAACTCCTGAAGAACTCGCGTATATGAGAGCTCATCCTGAACAATTTAAGAATTATCGAGGTAATTATGATTATATCGGTGGGATTACGGGGAATGCAACGGTTACTGGGATACATCTGGACTATGGATTTGATTTATATACACATAATTTAACGTATTTGCAATTCGATCAGTTTCAACGGATTATTTATGGTAATGGAGATGTTGTCTGGGGGACTGTAAAGAAAGATATTGATATAGATGGAGATGGAACGGTTGATTTTCATGTTAAAGGAATTGATCCTAAACCAAGGGATTTACTAAGCGCGGATGAAAACTGGATTAGTAGCGGAGATAAGATTCAAGTAAATCCAGGAATATTACGTTCTCTTCAATCTAACCTAGAAAAAAGGATAGTTGATTTATCTTATATTCAGAAAATTCTTAAAGCAAGTTCCAAAAAGAATCATCAGATTAGTGAGAGCTTCGATAAACGGAAAGAAAAAGTTACAGAATCTATTAAGAATGTTTTTAAAGAAGCAGGATTAGCATCCGTATTATTTAAACTCCAGGATAGCGTGGGCGTGATTATGAAAAATCACGGAGTGTTAGAAGAGGGAATGACTTACTCAGAATTAGAGATGTATCATTTTAATTCCAGACAAACACCAATACTTAATGATGGAGATTTGAATGTCACTGTCTGCAATACGCAATTAGCGACGTTGAGATATGCTTGTGACCCTTTAGTTGAGAGAGTTAATAAAGAGAAAACGTGGACTATAAGTTCGTTTTTAAACGGAGGAACTCCTACCCTTTTAAAATCTTGGGAAGTTATTGAGGAAGAGACCCAAACTTTATTAAAGAAGAGTGATGAGTTATTTGAAGGTGAAGGCTTGAGAGAAGGGAAAAAGGATGGAATAAGTGAGTCATTGGCAACTGTATTGGAAGTGATTATGCGAAATACTGATGAATTGGCTCATTGTATTTTTAATATTACAGAATTAATCGGCGGGATTGCTGATAATTTTGAGCAGGTGGATTCATGGTTGGGAGAACAACTGTCAGAAGGGAAATATTCGCTTCCGTTCATTAAAGGAACTCTTCCTTTAAACTATCAAGCGTATTTAAATAGAGATGGGATATTTGATGATGTTAAGGATGTTCTTCAAGCCTTTGATCGACAAGTTGAAAAACGTAGTTCAGAATATGCAAAAACAGTTTCAGAAGTCTATCAACAATCATTGAAAAAATTTGATGAAGGACTTCGAGATTTTCTTTCTTTTAAAGATGATTTAGAACGGGCTGTTTCAGATATTACTAGTAATTTTGAATTAAGTATTTATGTAAAAGAAGAACAGATTACTTATGAAATTGTTAATGGTAAGAACACCGAGAAAAAAACATATCCTGTAACATATTGGGGCAAATTGAAATACCTATATCCATACAAAACACGGGAGAATATAAATCAATTACAAACAATTATTATTCCGGCAATCAGTAGGGTTGAAAATGTTATTTGGCAAATTCGAGATGTTAAAAATTCGTTGGCTCTTCTTGAACCTCAATTGAAACCAATTATTGAAGAGGGTGTTTACCGTGCCTTTGATTTGGATGAGATTGTGAAAGGTCAGAAGCTGGTGGCTGCTATTGCGAATCGACTTGGGCAAGAGTTAAATCATGTGATTCAAGTGATGGAGGCAGAGGGGATGCAAGCTAGTGCAATTTCTACATTGAAAGCGAAACTATCCCAAACACATCAACTGATTAGATACTACGTACGATTTGTGAATGACTGTTTCGGAGATAATGAATATAGTGAATACGTAGCCTCAAGCGCGGGTCCAAATACCGAAGCGACTTTTACTTTAAATTAGCAAAACTAATTACAAGGAAGGAATTAAGCGATATGTTTAATTCCTTCTTTTTTTATTTATCAAGAGCTGATTAGAACCGTAACGATAGTTTTTTATTGGTTTTGGAATTAACCAAAAAATGCAAATGTATCATTTTTGATACATTCGATTTTTTAGTTCTATATTATAAACTTTTCTACAGTATATAAAAGATCCCGAAATTCACTTTGAAGTGCACCCTGTCAAGTAGACAGGAAAATAATTA
>NZ_CALHIF010000023.1 GCF_938030755.1 uncultured Granulicatella sp.
TACTTGTTTTATATCTCCATTTTCAGCTTTATATTTTTTTAACATCATATCAATGTAATTAGACGCCGTTACTTTCGCCTCAGTCTCTTTTTCTCTAGTAGCACTCCATTTGATATCAAAAAGGGAATCTTTTAATAAAACAAGCGACAATACCCCTGACGCATATCCTATTAGCTTTTCTTGACTTTGTTCTTTCTGAGTGGAAATCAATGCACGTTTAGAAAAAAGAGTTTTCCTTTTTTCCATGACATTTCCACCAGCTGTTACATAGGCTAATTTTTTATCTTCAAGAGAAGCTTTTAATTCCGACAATACAAATTTCTTCTCCTCAATTTCAATTTCTATTTTTTTAAGCTTTACTTCAGCTTCTTCCTTTGCATTTCTTAGAAGCTCAATTTTTTTCGTTTCAGTAGCAGATTCTGATTTTTTTTGTACTCTTCTAATATTTCGTTTTACATCATCAGATAGTGTGTCTAAAACTGAAATTCCTAGCATAGCTCTAATGGAATCTTTCAATTGAGAATTCGTATTATCTACCGCTAACTCTGCAATTTTCTCACCATCGAAAAAAAAGAAATTTGACAGGGCACTTGGTAGAATATTCTCAACAAACATTGTCCAATTGTACGTTAAAAACTCACTATACTCCC
The DNA here is from genome assembly GCF_938030755.1 of uncultured Granulicatella sp. Taxonomy (GTDB): domain Bacteria; phylum Bacillota; class Bacilli; order Lactobacillales; family Aerococcaceae; genus Granulicatella. Next base: position 651 of record NZ_CALHIF010000023.1, read on the forward strand.
CGTTTTTTTCTACGCTAATGTTTTCTGATGCCCTTACTTTATTTAAAGCAGACCATTCTCTCTTAACAATATATCTACTTCTCTCTACATCGTTATCTACAAATTCCAATTCGACATATGTTTGTTTTGTTCCATCAGCAACATTAACAAATGAACGCAGGTATTGTGCATATGAACTGTAGTTGCTTTCATGATATGCAAATGAATTTGCCCCATAAAGAGCTAATAAAACAGCTTCCAGAAAAGTTGTTTTTCCTCGTCCATTTAATCCACCAATTAGCACTACTGGCTTGTTCTCTATAAATTCAAATGTGTTTGTAGAAGCATATACACCAAAGTTATGCATCGTTAATCTTTTTATTATCATGCGTCAACATCCTCAAACACTACCGCGTAAGTAGATTCGTGCTCTCTAACATATTCTTCTAGGAATTTTTCGTTATATTTTCCGCCTAAATCTTTTTGTCTGTTTACTCGATTCGCGTAAAATTTTGTGGCATCCTCTTCATTTTTATAAAATGTTTTTCTAATACAGCCATCAATATTATTTAATATTCCTTTTCTTTCTGACATGCCTTTAGCTTGCAGTTCAGCATCTATAAGGCCTGCCATTAACTCTGGAAGTAATTCCTCATCAGCAAACAAATCATGGCAAACTTCCACCAAGATGTTCCATTCTTCTTTACAAAAAGATTCTGATCCAATCCATTCTGGATCATCAAATTCACATCCGATAACCTCTTTATATATTTGGGGTAAAGAATCATCAAATTCGTGCTTATTGTTAACCCAAATACGCCTTATTTCCCTTAACTCCGGAATAGTAATTAACTCTAAATCGCAGAATTCTTGCGGTCCATTGCACTGGATATCCTTTTGTATAGTTAATAATTTTCTAAGCCATTCTTCGCGTACTTCCTTTTTATATGGACCGTGATATAATCGCTGATAGCTCCCTTGAAGACTCCCATTCATTCTTCTAAAGCTACGGCGTTCTCTATCACCTTCAGTATTCCCAAATTCATTACGAAAATTTAGTAATGGTAACATCCATATTTTCTCATCGTCATTGGCTATCATAGCTTCCATAGATTTATCTTTCTCAACCATGGTACAAACCCAACATCCAAATCTACTTTTTCCACAACTAGGAAGATTTTTTTCTGCTTGTAGAGGGCATTCATTATCTGCTGTCGCACCACGATACAATGTTAAGAGATCCATATTGGAATAACCCCACGGGTTTTTGTATTGCATCAAGAAAACCCAAACATCATCGTCAGTCCAATCTTCGAGCGGTGAAAAAACCAGTTCGTTTGCCATTGTTGGATTAGGACTAAGCAATTCTCTTACTCTCTTTTTTTCATAATACACCATTGTGCGAGCACGCCTTGTACTTTCTGCTTTTCTTGTCCCAAGTACAAGTATTATTTCTCCATGCTCCGCTATACGTTCTTTAATAAATTTATTAACAGGTTGAATTTTAAGACGATCAGTACACCATCTATATTTCAGTCTTGGAAAAGGGTAACCTCGTCCTATTAAATTTACCCAGAAAGTATTTTTATTCTCAGGAGTTAAACGGTGAGTGACAAACGGCAGCTTTTCTGCACTCGCTGTTTGGTTCATTCTACATAATGATTTTTCTACCCATTTAGCTATAACTGGTGATTCTACTAAAGTGTCCGTATTAATT
>NZ_CALHIF010000024.1 GCF_938030755.1 uncultured Granulicatella sp.
GTTGGACGTTTCACATCACGAGCCAACGAAACAATTTTCATCGGTTTCATGCATTTGACTCCTTTCTATGAAGTACAAGAAGTTTATGAATTGTTTTTTTCATCTCTTTACGATGAATCACTGCATCAATAAAACCTTGCTCTAGAACGGTTTCCGCTGTTTGGAAATCATCAGGAAGTTGTTGATTCATTGTTTGTTCAATAACTCTCTTCCCTGCAAATCCAACGATGGCTTTAGGTTCAGCAAGTATAATGTCTCCTTGCATCGCGAAGCTTGCTGTTACACCACCAGTTGTCGGATCCGTTAATACGGTTAAATAAAATAATCCTGCTTGGTGATGTTCTTCAACCGCCCCAGAAATTTTAGCCATTTGCATCAGAGAAAAAATTCCTTCTTGCATTCGAGCTCCCCCAGAAGCAGTAAAAATAACTACTGGCAATTGGCGTTTGATTCCTTCCTGAAAAGCCTTGGTGATTTTTTCACCGACAACTTGTCCCATTGAACCCATCATGAAAAATGAATTCATGACACAGCAAATGAAGCTCTCTTCTCCGATGGTAGCAATCCCAACAGTAACAGCTTCATTTTCTTTAGCAACCTTTGCTGCTTTTTCTAATTTCGCTTCGTACCCTGGGAAGGCCACATTCACTTTTGGTTTTTCATCTTCAAAAAGTTCTTCGAATCTGTCAACTGTAATTGCTAAACGTTCTGCAGCACTAATTCTAAAATGTCCATCACAATTTGGACAAACTTTAAGCGCTCCTAAATCTTCTTTGTAGACGGTCTTACCACAACCAGGACATTTAATCCATTTTCCATCTGGTACAGTAGGTAACTCAGGCTGCTCAGACAAGTCTACTTTTATACGATTGATGGTGATATACGATCGTCTTTTAAACAGACCCATCTAATCACTCCTTTACTAAATCATTCTAATTCTCTTTAGGCTGATTCCAATGTTTCAAAAATTCCGATTCAACATAAGCGGTTGTATAATCACCGCGTTTGAATGCTGAAGAATCTAGTAAATCTTCCACAAATTCCTGGTTGGTATCTACACCTTCTACTACTAATTCAAATAACATGCGTTTCATTCTTAGAATCGCTTCTTCACGTGTCTTGCCATGTGCAATCAACTTCGTTAACATCGAATCATAGAAAGGTGGAATTTGATAGCCAGTGTATAGAGCAGATTCAATACGAACGCCCATTCCACCAACAGGTTGATGAAGGAACGTTACCTTCCCTGGAGAAGGACGGAACCCTTCAAATGGATTTTCAGCATTTAAACGACACTCAATGGCATGTCCTTGAAAAGTAATATCTTCTTGTGTAAATGGAAGCTCTTCTCCAGAAGCAATTTTGATTTGCTGTTGGACTAAATCCACATTCGTAATCATTTCTGTAATAGGATGTTCCACTTGAATTCGGGTATTCATTTCCATGAAATAGAAGTGTTTGTCCTCATCTACAAGAAACTCGATGGTCCCTGCATTTTGATACCCTACTGCCTTAGCAGCTCTGACAGCTGCCTCTCCCATATCTCTTCTAAGTTGAGAAGAAAGAGAAGGACTTGGAGCTTCTTCAATGATTTTTTGATTTTTTCTTTGAAGTGAGCAATCACGCTCTCCAAGATGGACTACATTTCCATGTTGATCCGCTAGGATTTGTATTTCAATATGTTTTGCAGGATAAATGATTCTTTCCATGTACACATCTGAATTTCCAAAGGCTTGTAAGGCTTCTTGTCGAGCTGTGACAAATTGATGTTCAAATTCTTCAACAGATTCCACACGACGGATTCCTTTTCCTCCACCACCTGCGACAGCTTTGATTAACAGAGGGAATCCAATTCGCTTAGCCAGTTCAATTCCTTCTTCTATAGTTGGCACTACATCATCGCTTCCTGGTATAACTGGAACATTTGCAGCAATCATCTGTTTACGTGCTTCTGCTTTATCTCCCATTTGAGAAATAACTTCACTAGAAGGTCCGATGAAAGTTATTTGACATTCGGCACACATTTTAGCAAATTTCGCATTTTCAGATAAAAATCCAAATCCTGGATGGATTGCTTGTGCGCCAGTAGTCACAGCCGCACTTAAAATATTTTCTACGTTTAAGTAAGAATCTTTTGAAGCAGCTGGGCCAATACAGACAGCGTGGTCTGCTAATTGTACATGAAGAGCATCTTTATCCGCTTGGGAATAGACTGCTACCGATTCAATCCCTAACTCACGACAAGCTCGAATAATGCGGCAAGCAATCTCTCCACGATTTGCGATTAGTACTCTATTAAACATAGGCTTAACGTCCAATAATAAAGGTTAATTCAGCTTCTGCAACTTTCTTACCATCGACATAAGCAACGCCTTTACCGATTCCAGCATATTCTTTTAATTTTACGATATCCACTTGAAGTGTTAACACATCTCCTGGAGTTACTTTTTGACGGAATTTAACATTGTTTAATCCGCCTAAGTAAGCAGTTTTTCCTTTAAAAGAATCTAATTTTAATAATGGAATTGATCCAGCTTGTGCTAATGCTTCAACGATTAACACACCAGGCATTACAGGTTCACCAGGGAAATGTCCTTGGAAAAAGCTTTCGTTAAATGTCACGTTTTTACGTGCCACAACGTGTTCACCTGGTACTAATTCATCAACACGGTCAATATATAAAATTGGGTAACGGTTAGGAATTAACTCAGCTACGTCAGTTACAGTCATAATGTTCATCTTTATTTCCTCCTAAAATTGGGTTTAGCGAATCGCAAATAATTTTTGTCCAAAATCAACCATTTGGCCGTTTTCTACAAGGACTTCCACCACTTCACCGTTGAAGTCGCTCTTAATTTCATTCATGATTTTCATTGCTTCGACAATACATACAGTGTCGTTTGAAGTGATTTGTTTACCCACTTGTACAAATGGATCTGCATCTGGTGAAGATTGTAAGTAAACCACCCCAACGATTGGACTTGTAATGTATTTGGCGTCGGTTGCGACTTGTGGTGCTTCTTGAGTTTCAGCAGAAGAAGAGACACTCACTGGTGCTGCTTCCACTGGACTAGCCACATTTGCAACAGGTGCAACAGCATTAGAAACGACTTGAGGGTATTCCTCACGTTTACTAAATTGCACTTCGAACTCTTCGTTTGATAAATGAAACTCCGTCATGTTTGATTCATTGAACAAAGCCATTAGTTCTTTAATTTCTTCTACATTCATGTATTAATCCTTCCATTTCTTCACACAGATAACGGCATTATGTCCTCCGAAACCAAGTGAATTACTGATCGCTACTTCTACTTTCGTTGCGATACCAACATTTGGAGTTACATCTAAATCACAAGCTTCATCTTGCTCTGTAACATTAATCGTTGGTGGAATAAAATCTTCCTCAACAGCTTTCACACAAGCAATTGCTTCAATTGCTCCTGCAGCTCCTAATAAGTGACCAGTCATTGATTTTGTACTAGACACATGAACCTTATCCGCTGCTTCTTTTAATGCATAACGAATTGAAGTTGTTTCAGCAGAATCGTTTGCTGGAGTACCTGTTCCGTGAGCATTCACATAGTCCACTTCGCTTGGAGTTACTCCTGCTTCCTCGATGGCTTGTAAGATGGCTTTACCAGCACCGCTTCCGTCAGGATTTGGAGCTGTCATATGATAAGCATCTCCTGTTGCACCATATCCAACGACTTCTGCATAAATTTTAGCACCACGTTTTTGTGCGTGTTCTAGGCTTTCAAGAACAAGAACCCCTGCTCCTTCACCCATTACAAATCCGCCACGCTTTTTGTCAAATGGCAATGAAGCTGCATTTGGATCTTCGCTGCTTGAAAGAGCTGTTAAAGCCGCAAAACCTGCAATTCCGATTTCACAAATAGAACCTTCCGCACCACCGGCTAAAATAACATCGGAGTAACCATGTTTAATGTTACGGAACGCTTCCCCGATGGCATGAGTTCCTGTTGCACAAGCAGTTACTAATGACGTACATACACCACGTGCACCAATCTTCATTGAGATGTTCCCTGCGACCATATTACCGATAGCCATTGGAACAAATAATGGAGCTACACGAGTTGGACCTTTGTCATGCATTTTGATGATTTGGCTTTCCATTACGGTTAACCCACCGATACCAGAACCCACCATAACACCAAAACGGTTGTAGTCTGTATTTTCTGGAGTAATCCCACTATCTTCTACCGCTTGCATTGCTGCTGCAAGTCCGTATTGACAGAATAAATCCATTCGTTTTGCTTCTTTACGATCCATGTATTTTGTAGCATCGAAGTCTTTCACTTCAGCAGCCACATAAACATCTAAATCTTTTTTATCAAATTTTGTAATTGGAGCAATTCCGTTCTTGCCTTCTTTAAGGCCTTCCCAGAAGCTAGCTACATCATTTCCTAAAGGAGTGATGGCTCCCATTCCTGTAATTACTACTCGATTCATTGTTTTCCTCCTTTAAGAGATTACATGTATAATCCGCCGTTAACGTTTAACACTTGTCCTGTAACGTATTTTGTTTCCGCTAAGAACACACATGCTTCAGCAATGTCTTCTACTGTACCAAAACGACGTACTGGGATTTGTTTTTCCCACTCATTACGAATCTTTTCAGGTAATGCTTGTGTCATATCTGTATCGATGTATCCAGGAGCAATAGCATTTACTGTAATCCCACGAGAACCAATTTCTTTAGCAATAGATTTTGTTAAACCAATGATTCCGGCTTTACTTGCAGCATAGTTTGCTTGACCTGCATTTCCAGTAACCCCAACGATACTTGTAATGTTAATAATACTTCCTGATTTTTGTTTTACGAAAACTGGAGTCGCAAAACGAATCATATTGAAGTATCCTTTTAAGTTGATGTTCATTACATCGTCAAAATCAGATTCACTCATACGCATTAATAAACCATCACGCGTAATTCCAGCGTTATTGACTAACACGTCGATGCGTCCAAAACGCTCTTTTACTTCGTTAATAAAGCTTTCAGCTACGTCGAATTTCGAAACGTCTCCAACAAATGTCATCACTTCACCAGGATAAGCATCAAATTGAGCAAGTGTTTCTACATCAATTTCACGAGTACCGTTTAAAACAACATTAGCACCAAGTTTGGCAAATTCTAATGCGATTCCAAGACCAATCCCACGACGGCTACCTGTTACAACAACTGTTTTATCTTTAAATTTCATTTCGTTATCCTTTCAGTTCCTTTACTTTTTCAATGGTTTCTGACATTGCTTTAAGGCTATCTGTTTGGAATAATTGAACAGAAGCACCTTTTGCTTTAGCAATTTGTTTCACCATTTGCGTCAATGTTTTTCCAGGACCTACTTCAATAAAGACCTCTACGCCATCTTGAAGCATCCACTCTACATTTTGTTTCCATTTTACGGCATTCGTAATTTGATCACAGAGAACGTCTTTTGAAGGTACGCCTTCATGTGGTGTGCCAAGCGTATTGCTTAATACAGGGCATTTACTTTCGTGTAACTCTGCCGCTTCCATTTCAGGAGCAAAACGAACTTTCGCTTCTTTCATTAATGGTGTATGGAAAGGGCCAGATACTACTAGTGGCACAGCTCTTTTAGCGCCAGCTTCTAAACATTTTTCGCTTGCAATATCAACTGCATCTGCATGACCACCAATCACTAATTGCCCTGGTGTGTTGTAGTTTGACGGAACAACAAGGGATTCAGGAGTAGAAACTTCACGGCAAATGTCTTCAATGACATTGTCTTCAAGGCCTAAAACGGCTACCATTTTCCCTTCACCTTCCACAACCGCTTCTTGCATATATTGACCACGTTTAGCGACTAATTTTAAAACATCCTTAAAATCAAGGACTCCTGCTTCCACAAGCGCTGAATATTCACCAAGAGATAAACCAGCCGTCACATCCGGTGTGATTCCTTCTTGTTCTAAGACGCTTGTTAACGCATGAGAAACCGTTAATAACAACGGTTGCGTATATTCAGTTTGGTTGATACGTGTAGCAGGCTCTTCTGAAATAATGTCCGTCACACGATAGGGTAGAATGTTACTTGCTTCTTCAAAAACAGCTTTAGCCACCTCGAAGTGCTCAGCAATTTCTAAGCCCATTTGTGCTTTTTGACTTCCTTGACCCGGGAATAAAAATGCGATTTTCATGAGTTTCCTCCTATTGCGCTGTAAAAAAATGGTGGAAATATGCTAAATAAGCATATTTCACCATTCCCTTTTTTCATTTAATTAAAAACGTGCAAGTTCTTTCTGGATGACTTCATGAGATTCGGCCATCAATTCTTGAATAATCTCTGAACAGCTTTGTTCTTTTGAGATTAAACCAGCAATTTGTCCAGCCATCATTGATCCCATTTGAGTATCTCCTTCCACTACGATTCTACGTAAAGCACCACGTCCGATCTCTTCTAAACGTTCAAAATCCGGATTTTCTTTACTAGTTTCCTCTTTTTCCGCTTGAAGATAAATCTTCGTTAATTTATTACGTAAAACTCGAACTGGGTGACCTGTAATTTGTCCAGTAATAACAGTATCGATATCTTTCGCCTTTAAAACAGAAGCTTTAAAGTTGTCATGTGCAGTACACTCAGTAGAAACCAAAAATCTTGTTCCTAGTTGAACCGCATCAGCACCTAACATTAAAGCAGCTGCCATTCCACGACCATCTCCGATACCACCTGCACCAATCACTGGTACACTCACTGCATCTACTACTTGAGGTAATAGAGCCATAGTTGTGGACTTACCAATGTGTCCACCAGCTTCCATTCCTTCTACTACAATAGCGTCTGCTCCTTCTTTTTCCATTCTTTTTGCTAAAGCAACCGAAGCAACTACTGGAATAACTGTGATACCAGCTTCTTTAAACTTCGCCATGTATTTGCCAGGACTACCAGCACCAGTACAAACCACTTTAACGCCAGCCTGACAGACAACATCCACTACTTCATCAACAAATGGACTTAATAGCATAATATTTACACCATAAGGTTTATCTGTTAAACGATTCATTTCTTCAATAAATCCTTTAACGACTTCGCCAGGAGCATGTCCGCATGCAACGATTCCTAGACCGCCAGCATTAGACACAGCACTTGCAAGCGCAGGATTTGCAACCCATGCCATTCCTCCTTGGATAATCGGATATTCAATTCCAATCATTTCGCAGATTCTTGATTTCATGTGTTACCATCCTTTTTTGTGATTATTTTTCAGCTAATTGTTTATCCACGTAGTTCACTAAGTCTTTAACCGTTTCTAGACCTTCTTCAGTATCGATTTTCACATCGAATTCATCTTCGATATCGTTGATGATTTGGAATAAATCTAAGCTATCTGCGTCTAATTCATCTTTAAGACGAGTAGTTAATTGTACTTCTTCTTCCTCTTTACCTAATTGATCTACGATAATTGCTTGAATTTTTTCAAATGTCATTGTGTTTTCCTCCAATATTTTAAAAATTATAATGTGATTGTGATGCTTCCCCAGGCAAGGCCACCGCCAAAACCTGATAGAAGAATTTTTTTATGTTCTCCGATTTTTAATGTTCCATTTTCTACGAGTTCATTAAATAAAATCGGAATACTTGCAGCCGAAGTGTTTCCAACATGATCGATATTCATTGGGAATTTTTCGATCGGTTGTTTTAATTTCTTAGCCACTTGTTCGACTAAACGACGATTTGCTTGATGTAACAAGTACAAATCAATATCGTCAGCAGTATATCCAGACTTTTGTAAAGTATCTTGGATATTGACTGGAACAGTTTTGCTGACTAATTCATAAACGCCTCGACCATCCATTGTCATGGTTGAAACTGTTTGATTTGTCATTCTTTTTCCAGCGACTAATGCCTCAGATTTCTGTCCATCATTTTGTAATGTTTCCGCCAAAAAAAATGGCTCTTCATCTTTTTGTAAAAGAACAGCTCCAGCACCATCTCCAAAGAGAATTGCTGTCGATCGATCGTCCCAATCGAGTGAACTAAGCATCGTTTCTGCTCCGATAACGATTCCGTATTTTCTTTGTCCGTGTTCTAACATCTTTAGTCCAGTAGACAATGCATATACAAAACCACTACAAGCTGCACTCACATCGAATGCAAAAGCATTCGTTGCTCCGATAGCTCCTTGTACAAGAGACGCGCAAGAAGGACTTGCTGCATCAGGTGTCATCGTTGCTACAATGATAAATTCAATAGATTCAGGATTAATCTGACTCTTTTCAACTAAGCGTTTTGCGGCTATTGTCGCTAAATCACTTGTTGTCTGTTCTTTTGCCCAATATCGGGTTTTGATTCCTGTTCTCTTTACGATCCATTCATCAGAAGTATCTACTCGTTTCGCCCAGTCATCATTTGTGATCACGGACGTTGGGAGATAGGAACTTGTCGCTATCACTTGAACCCCCACAATGTCTACTTCCCTTCTTGATTTGCTAGTACAGCCTCGTGTAAGAAATCATATAAATTATGAAGTCCCTTCACAAGAACTGCCATTTCTTCAGCGTTCATTCCTTCAATTGTTTTTAAAACTAATTTTTCATGAAATTTACGATGAAGACGATAAAGTAAGCGACCTTTCTTGGTCAGACCTAAAATTACAATTCTTCGATCGGCTTCGCTCTTCAAACGAACCACGTAGCCTTTTTTGACTAATGCATTTACTGCAACTGTTAGCGTCCCAACAGTAACATTCAATTTATTAGCGACTTCCGTTGTCGTATGTTCGCTATACATTCCAATCGCTTCAATGGCATGCATCTCTTTAATGGATAAATCATTAAATTGGCTTTGCGCCAGCGAAGATTCTTCAATGTCGAGCATTTGGTTAAAGACGTCCACCAAGTACCCGTTTATGGTCTCTAGAGTTGGTTCCATAAAAGATTTTCTCCTTTTGTTTGAATATCAAATCATTTGATGTTCAAAGTATATTATTTTTTACTTTGACTGTCAAACTATTTTTTGTAATTTATTTTGAAATTCAAACTATCTTCAAATTTATTAGTGCTTACATTATGATAACAAAGGGATTTTAATTTTTTCATTTTCATAAAAACAACAATTTTGAAAGAAAACTATTCAGCTGCAAATATATGAAAAAAGCTAGATAGAAGGCTCTATCTAGCTTATGAACTACTTTTTGAAAACACATTTTCCGTTTACATAGGTTGCTACTACTTCCACTTTTAATAAGTCTTGTGGATGTCTTGCAACAATATTTCTATCTAAAACGACAAAATCGGCCAAATTGCCTACTTCCAACGTTCCGATATCTAATCGACTTAATGCTTTAGCGGCACCACTGGTATGCGCCTTTAATGCTTCAACAATAGAAATACGTTGTTCTGGCATTAAACATGGTTTCGGTATCTGTTTTTTAGTTTGACGGGCTACTGCATTAAACATAGTTTCAAAAGGAGTCACATTTAATACCACTGGCGTATCCGTCCCAAAACCAAGCGTCGCACCTTCTTTTATGAAGGATTTGAACGGGAACATATGACGCGCCCGCTCTGCTCCAACTTCTTCATCTAAAGTTTCATATCCGACTAATAAATGACTTGGTTGAACAGAAACAATGAGGGAAGATTGAGCCGTTAATGGAAGGTCTATAGGATCCATCACTTCTAAATGCTCAATCGTATTGAACTTATATGGTGCGTCAAATGGAGTTTCTTCTTGTGCCTTTTTAAAATTTTGAAGCGTTAAAGCAATGGCTTTATCGCCTACCGTATGAATTCTCATAGGCCATCCTTCTTTATTGGCAAGAAGCGTTAGGCGTTCCATCTTTTCTTCTGTTAAGAGTGGCCCACCGACGTCTCCTTCAAAAAATGGCATCGGATACGGTTCTTTTAAATAAGCGGTATGCGAACTTGTCACTCCATCATAAAATTGCTTTACACCACCCATTTGAAGCATTTTGGAACGGTATTTTTTGTACAGTTCACGGTTTTGTTCTACTGCCTCGCGCATCGCTGGGAAGAAGCTTACACGTACTGTGGCCTCTTTTTCCACTTTTGCGTAAAGCTCAGGATATACAATATCATCAGGACTCTCCCCCGTTAAGGCTACGTCCCCAACTGCCGTCACACCCATTTGGTTTAAGTATGACATATAATTCTTTAATGCCTGTTCTTCATCGTTTTTATAAACAGATAATACTTTTGATAAATAATAGATGGCTTTTGCTTCAAGAAATACTCCTGTAAGCTTGCCGTTTCTTAAAACTGCTTCTCCACCAATGATTTGTGGAATAGCTTCTGGTGTTAATTCGAGTATTTCTAGCGCCTTTGAATTAAACCAAATCGTATGAGCATCCCCTGCAATTAAACAAATAGGAATTGTCTTTGAAGCTTTATCAAGGTCTTCTTTCGTTGGCAAAATTTGCTGTCCAAAATCACTTGCATACCAACCAATTCCAATCTTCCAACCATTATATTCAGGAATGGATTCCGCTTGTGTGACCACTTCATCAATAGAGGCTCCCCCCACAGCTTTCATTTTCCCTAAATGGATTAAGGCAGACAAATATAAATGAACATGCGCATCTATAAAACCTGGAGTCACTAATTGATCCCCTACATCGATAACTTCCCCTACTAGAGTAGTATTGTAATCCAATCGGTTCACAATCACGCCATCTTTGATTTCTAAAGTCGCAGGTACTGCTTCATTTGTATCGCCAATAAAGATATTCTTACTTTTTAAATAATAGTGCATACTATAACTCCATCTTGAAATCTAAAAAGGCTTCATTGTATTTTGTTATCCATTCATTTCCTAAGAACTCATAATGTTCCAAAGATTGGATAACTTCTTCTGACGGATAGAACGTCTCATCTGAAGTTACTTCTGGGGCCATCAACTCTTTGGCTTTTTCATTTGGAGTTGCGTACCCAACAAATTCAGCATTTTTAGCAGCATTTTCTGGACGTAACATAAAGTTAATAAAGGCATATGCCCCTTCAATATTCACTGCTGTGTGGGCAATTGCAAAATTATCTGTCCAAACAGCACTTCCATCTTTTGGTAAAATATATTGGACGTTTTTATTCTCTTCAGCTACTGCAGCTGCATCTCCTGAATAACCCATCCCAATCGGAGCTTCTTCAAGTTTCATCATGGTTTTAATTTCTTCATTGAGAACTGCGCGAACATTTGGTTTTAATTGTTTTAATTTTTCCTCAGCTGCTTTTAATTCAGTTTCATCCTTTGAATTTAATGAATAGCCCAAGGATTGGAGAGCCATCCCTAATGCTTCACGATTTCCATCCAATACAAGAAGTTTGTTTTTAAACTCTTCTTTCCATAAATCTCCCCATGATTGGATACTTTCGGGATCGATGTACTTCGTATTCACCATAATCCCAACCGTTCCCCAGAAATAAGGAATCGTGTATTGATTTCCTTGATCAACGGGACTATTTAATAAGAAAGAAGAAATATTTTCTAGTCCTTTAATCTTTGAATGGTCTAATTTTTGAAGTAAATTTTGATTTACTAATTTGGTAATACTTGATTCACTTGGAAAAACTAGATCGTATCTAGTTCCACCTTGTTTCAATTTAGCTTCCATCGCATCATTGGAATCAAATGTTTCATATACCACTTGAATTCCAGTTTCTGCTTCAAATTCTTTGATTAATTCTGGGTCGATATAATTCCCCCAGTTAAATAGGAACAATTGTTGTTGTTCTGAAGAAGAACTCAATTCTTCTTTTGCCTCTTTGTTTTGAATAATATTTTTTACTCCAAATAAAATAGCTACCATTGCAAGGATAGCAATCATTAAAGTGACTAGTCTTTTCATTTATAACCCCTTCTCATTAAAAAACTGCTTTTAACAAGATTCAACTCCAAATTAAAAGCAGTTTCATTATTATTTTGATTTAACGTAGTTTTTTCCGTTCGCAGCTGGCCCTTCAGATTTACCAATGAATCCTACCAATACAATAATAGTAATCAAATATGGAGCAATCGTCAAGCCTACTGAAGGAATATCTTTAATAACTGGAATGTAGTTTCCGATAACCCCTAAACTTTGAGCAAGACCAAAGAGTAAAGCGGATAACATCACACTCACAGAATTCCATTTACCAAAGATCATCGCTGCCATTGCAATAAACCCTTGACCCGCAATGGTTGTCGCAGAGAAGTTCAGTGTAATCGATTGAGCAACAATAGCTCCTCCAATCCCTGCTAAGAACCCTGAGATTAATACTCCTGCAAAACGCATATGATAAACATTAATTCCTAATGTATCAGCTGCTTGAGGATGTTCCCCAACCGAACGTAGACGTAATCCAAATTTTGTTTTATTTAAAATCATCGAACAAATAAAGGCTAACCCAATTGCTAAATATGCTAAAAGGAAAGTGTCTGTAAAGAAGATTTGACCGATGATAGGAATCGAACTAAGAACTGGGATTGTCGTCTTCCCAAAGTAGTTCGTAATAATCTCCGTTTGTCCGAGTTCGTTATACAAAAGTCTGCATAAAAATACGGTTAAAGCGGGTGCAAGTAAGTTTAACACCGTTCCTGAAATAATATGATCTGCACGTAAGTAAACAGTAGCTACAGCGTGAATCACCGAATAGCATGCTCCAGCAAGTGCCGCAACAAGGAGCGCTACCCAAGGTGTCCATGCGCCCAATTGTGGTGCAAATGCTAGGTTGAAAACTGCAGATGCAAAAGCACCTATAACCATCGTTCCTTCAAGACCAATATTAACAATCCCACTTCTTTCAGAAAATACACCACCAAGTCCAGTTAAAATAAGAGGCGTTGAATAGATAAGCATATTTCCGACAATTACTTGTAATAGTGTGACTAAATCCATATCTATTTACCCCTTTCTTTTCCCAAAACTTGGAAATTTATCGACAATCACTTGCATTAAATAGTTCGCCCCAACGAAGAAAATAATAAAGGCAACTACAATTGAAACAACCTCCGTTGGAATTTTTGCAAGTAGCGGCATGGAAATTCCACCAATCCGTAAAATTGCAAATACTAATGAAGAGAATAAGATTCCAAATGGATTACTTAGACCTAATAGCGCTACCGCCATTCCATCCCATCCAATACTTGGTAAGCTTTCAGAAGCAAATGCATGTTGGAATGTTCCTAATCCTTCCATAACTCCTCCAAGACCTGCAAGACCACCAGAGATTAACATTGCTAAAATAATCGTTTTTTTAGCGCTCATACCGGAATACTCGGCCGCGTTTTTATTTAGCCCTACTGTTTTCAATTCAAACCCGGTTGTTGTCTTATTCATTAAAAGCCAGACAACAAACACAGCAGCTATTGCAATGAAGATTCCACCATGTAAGGTAGATTTGCTCGTTAATTGATATAAGAAAGACATTTTTAAGCTAGCGGCTTCTGGAACGGATTCAGTAATTTCTGCTTTTTCAGTTAGAACTTCACGAATCACATAATTCACAATATGCAATGCAGTATAATTCAACATAATCGTCACAATAACTTCACTCGTATTGAAGTAAGCTTTTAAATAACCCGCAATTCCTGCCCATAAAGCCCCTGCGAGCATCCCTACAAGAATACATAAAGGAAGTAATACGATTTTAGGTAAATCAGGGAAAAGAAGTCCTGTTGTAACAGAAGCAAACCACCCCATCAATGCTTGACCAGCTACCCCGATATTAAAGAACCCTGCATAACTCGCAAATGCAAATCCTAACGCAACAAGAATGAGTGGAGTGGCCTGTCTTAAAGTTTCACCAATATAAAATGGTTTTCCAAGAGAACCTTTTAAAAGAGCTGAATAACCTTTAACAGGATCAAACCCAAATACCGCCATAATAATGGCCCCTACTAATAGCCCTAAAACAACTGAAAGGACAGGAATAAGGACTTTTTTATAACTCGCACCTTTCATTTTATAACTCCTCCTGTTTCATGGCTCTTACTTGTTCTCTTGTAGAACCCGCCATCAATAATCCTAATTCTGTTTCGTTTGTTTCCTTAGTGTCTAATACATCCACAATTTTGCCTTCATACATAACGGCAATTCGGTCCGCTACATTTAAAATTTCATCTAGTTCAAAGCTCATTAGCAAAACTGCTTTCCCTTTATTTCTTTGTTCAATAAGGCGTTTATGGATATATTCAATAGCGCCAACATCCAATCCTCTCGTTGGTTGTGCTGCAATTAATAAACTTGGGTCTCGATCGATTTCTCGAGCAATAATCGCTTTTTGCTGATTTCCTCCTGAAAGGGACCCAGCCGAAATAGTAGGACTTGGTGTACGAACATCAAATTCTTCAATTAAGCGTTCTGCCAAATCGACAAATGCTTTTTTATTGAGGAATCCATTTTTAGAGAGAGGCTCCTTATAATATGTTTGAATTCCAATGTTCTCATCTAATCCCATTTGTAATACAAGCCCATGTTTATGACGGTCTTCTGGAATATGTCCTAGTCCCGTTTCAGTTCTTTGTCTTGTTGGCAGATGTGTTAAATCTTTTCCATTTAATTCAATTGAACCCTCTTCAATTTTTCTTAAACCTGCAAGAGCCTGAATGAATTCTGTTTGACCATTTCCATCGACCCCAGCAATACCAACCACTTCACCGTGACGAACTGATAAATTTAGACCGTTTACCGCATTAATTCCTCGACTATCCTTTACAACTAAATTCTTAATCACAAGTGCATCAGTCGTTGGATTTGCAGCTTCTTTTTCCGTTTTAAAGGAAACAGATCGTCCAACCATCATATCTGCTAGTTCCTGATCTGAAACACTTCCCAGTTCTACTGTCCCAATCACATTTCCACGACGAATAACAGTACAACGATCAGCTACCGCTTGAATTTCTTTAATTTTATGAGTGATTAGAAAAATCGATTTTCCTTCTTTCGTCAATTGCTTCATAATTAAAATCAATTCTTCAATTTCTTGTGGCGTCAATACCGCTGTTGGTTCGTCGAAGATTAAAATATCTGCCCCACGATAGAGCGTTTTAAGAATCTCCACTCTTTGTTCCATCCCTACAGAAATATCTTCAATTTTAGCGTCCGGATCCACTACTAAGTGATACTTTTTAGACAATTCCAAAATTTCTTCTTTAACAGCATTTTTGTTGATAAATCCGAATTTAGTTTGTTCTTTCCCTAAAATAATATTCTCAACCACTGAAAACTTCTTCACTAGCATAAAGTGTTGGTGAACCATCCCAATTTTTAAACGGTTCGCTGTATTTGGAGAATCAATTTTCGTTGGAACGCCATTGACTTTAATTTCTCCCTCTGTAGGTTCTAATAATCCAGAAAGAATATTCATTAAGGTAGATTTTCCTGCTCCATTTTCTCCTAATAACGCATGAATTTCGCCTTTCTTTAAGGTTAAATCAATTTGATTATTCGCAACAAAATCTCCAAACTTCTTCGTGATTCCTTTCATTTCAATCACAAATGTATCTTGTACCACTCTTCTCACCTCATAAATGATCTATGTATAAAAAAGTAGGAGTGAAGGAACATTCATTCTCTTCAACTCCTACTCCTCTCATTTTAATCGTTATATCTTATTAAGGTTTCGCAGGAACTTCTTGTTTTCCTTCGATGATTGCTTTCTTATACTCAGCAACTTTTGCCTTAACTTCTTCTGTTAATTGGCCGTCTGTTAATCCAACACCATCATCTGATAATCCGTATACTACTTGTTCTCCACCATGATAGTTTCCTTTAGCAGCATCATCCGTAAATTTCATTAATGCTTGTTTAACACCTTTTAAAGTTGAAGTTAAAGTTACATTACGAGAATCGTTGACTTTACCTTCTGCTTGTTGATCTTGGTCTACACCGATTACCCAAATTTTACGATCTGGATTTGTTTCTACGATCGATTTAGCTGCTGCAAACACACCTAAACCAGCACCACCTGCTGCCGCATAGATAACGTCGAAATCTGAAGCGTACATAGCTTCTGCTAAAGATTTAGCTTTTGCTGCATCAGAGAATGATTCAGCATATTGAATTTCAACAGTTGCATTTGGATTTACAGCTTTAACACCAGCTTTGAATCCTGCTTCGAATTTGTCAAGAGCTGGTCCGTGCATTCCACCGATGAAAGCAACTTTATTTGTTTTTGTAGTTAAACCAGCCGCAACCCCAGCTAGGAAAGCAGCCTCTTGGTCTCTATAGTTGATAGAAGCTACGTTTGGTTGTTCTACCACACTATCAATGATTGCAAAGTGTGCTTCTGGATTTGCTTTTGCTGCTTCTTCAACAGCTTTTTGTAATTTAAATCCGATAGCAAAAATAATATTATATTCGTTTAACACTGCAGTATTGAGGTTAGTTGTGTAATCAGATTCTGACTTAGAAAGAATGTAATCTACTCCATTGCCTTTTGTCTTACCACCATTGTTTTTACCCCATTCTAACAAACCTTCCCAAGCACCTTGGTTGAAAGATTTGTCATCAATACCACCAGTATCTGAAACCATAACGGCTTTAAAATTATCATTTGAACCTGAGTTTGAAGCATTTGATGATGAAGATGAGTTGGTAGAAGAACCACCACATGCTGCTAATACAGCACTTGCACCAATAGATAAAGCGAATAAAGCTAAACTCTTCTTAATTTTCACAATAAAAAACCTCCAATAAATGATTTACTACAGTCATTCTATCATAAATAAAATGAAAATCAAGATAAATCTTTCTATTGGAGGTGTTTTCATTTAAAAATGTTCGTGTTTTACATTTCTAAGCATTTGTTTCAGTGGTTTCGGAAGCATTGTTTTCACTGAAAACATGAACATTCACTTTTCTTCCTTTGCTTCCATCTGCAGGACCGACATAACCACGTGCTTCTAAATCATCAATCATTCGTGCTGCACGGTTAAATCCGATACGGAATCTTCTTTGTAAGTAGGAAGTACTAATCGTTTCTTGTTCTTTTAATAATTCAATCACTTCGTAGAATAGTTCGTCTTCAGGTTCACTACCACCAGAAGAAGTTGTATTTTCAGAAGGCATCATCGCTTCATCATACTCAACTTCTTGCTGATTCTTCACGAAATCAACGATACGTTCGACTTCTTCGTCCGTTAAGAATGCACCTTGTACACGAATTGGTTTATTTTCACCCATTGGCATATACAGCATATCCCCGCGTCCAAGAAGTTTCTCAGCACCATTGGCATCGATAATGGTACGAGAGTCTGTACCACTGGATACCGCAAAGGCGATACGAGATGGAACATTGGCTTTAATAATCCCTGTAATAACGTCAACAGATGGACGTTGTGTTGCAAGAATCATATGGATTCCGGCAGCACGAGCCATTTGCGCAAGACGAATAATCGCATCTTCTACTTCATTACTTGCAACCATCATTAAGTCCGCCAATTCGTCTACAATCACGACAATATAAGGAAGTTTTGGATTATTTTCGCCTGTTTCGCGGTTATATTGTTCGACATGAGCGTTATACCCATCGATATTACGCATTCCCATTGAAGCGAATAATTCATAACGTTTTTCCATCTCAGCTACTACTTTTTGTAAAGCTTGAGCGGCTTTACGAGGGTTCGTTACAACCGGAGTTAATAGATGTGGAATGCCATTATACACATTCAACTCTACCATCTTCGGATCAATCATCATCAGTTTCACTTCATGAGGCTTCGTCTTCATTAAAATACTTGTGATTATGCCGTTAATACATACGGATTTACCCGAACCGGTTGAACCGGCAATTAACATATGCGGCATTTTCGTAATATCGCAAAGACGAACATTCCCGGAGATATCTCTTCCTAATGGTACGTCTAAAGGTTTTGGAGATTGAATCGCTGATTGAATGACATCGCTAAAGGATACAAAACTTGTTTGGCTATTTGGAACTTCAATCCCTACATATGGTTTTCCTGGAATCGGAGCTTCGATACGAATATCTTTGGCAGCAAGAGCTAGAGCTATATCATCACTCAAGTTCACAATCTTACTTACCTTTACACCGATTGCTGGTTGAATTTCGTATTTTGTAACGGCTGGTCCTAGCATTGGGTTTGGCATGACTTTAGCATCCACCCCGAAACTTGCAAACGTACGCTCTAAAATACGCATATTTCGTTCCACAATCGTACGTTCATTCGATTGGTCCGATTGTTGAACTGGATTCAGTAAGGTCACTGGTGGTAATTGATAATCTTCATCATTTTCCTCACCACCCATTGCTAAGTCTCCAATATCTTCCCCATCATCCTCAAACTCTGCTTCCTCTTGATGAGAGTTTGCTTCTGGTTTAGAAGAGAATGACGACGGACTTGAAACTACTGGTGTCACTGGTGAAACTGGATTTGGAGAGACTACTGGCTCACTATATTCAGGTTCATTAAATTCCTGATCCGCAACTACCATTGATTCATCTTCATAATCATCAAAGAAGGCATCTTTCATTCGGTTTATTAAGGAATGTTCTTTTCGTTCTTCCTTATTTGGTTCTTCTACTGGCGAAGAATCAATTGGATTACTGTCTTCATTTGGAGTATATAACTCCTCTTCTTCAAGCGATTTTTGTTTGACCTCTTTTTCTGCTTTTTTCTCAGCAATTTTTTGAGAAAGATTAGATATATGTGTTCGAACAAAATTCATCACATCACTTAAATGAATATCAAAAATAAGTAAAGCACTACATACAAGGAGTAAGAATACTAATAGATAAGTGCCCCATTGCGATACAAGGAAATAAGTCCCCGCATATAGAAGTGTTCCAAAGAAGCCTCCCCCAAGATTTTGAGAAATCGTATTGGATGTAAAATCAACCATAAATCGGTTCATCATCTCTTGAAATAAAGGAGAACCCGAACTTGTAAAACTACTATAGGTCATTACAGACACAAATAGGAGCAACGCAATACTTGAGCAAATTGCTGCAACCGTCCATCTCCAAATAATTTTAGGCATCCGTCCTCTAAAGAGCATTCCGAATCCGGCAAGAATTCCACAAATTCCGCCGAACACAAATAAATCTCCTATAAAGAAACGTATAACATTCGCAAAAAATTTACCCAAGAATCCCAATTGGAATATTGCTAATAAACAATAGACAATCAAAAATACCGCTAACGCTTCTATAGATAATAAAGGATTGGCGTTTTGAGAATTTTTACTTCTAGACGTTTTTTTCTTTGTTTGTTTAGCCACGTTCTTCTCCTTTCAACTCTACTAATTGATTTTTTTCATCAACGATCATAATTCCATGAAAAATCTGAAGGTCACATTCACAAGGAACACAATAATCTGTTTCATTACAATTCCAGAAAGCAACGGAACAAGACCCTTTCTCACGTTTTTCTGGATAGTTTTTCTCAAATTTTTGATAGAGAGACTGATAGGCACAAAGAGCATCTTCGATCTCATCAAATTCTTCTGTCGAAACAATCATCTTTTCCCAGTCTTCAAAAAACCACCATGGTTCATCATGACCAGCTGTTTCAATCACTTTAAACATGTTTTCACCTCGTATCTTAGTATACCAAATTTTAGGAAATCATGGTAATCTTGTTTCATAAAGATGACAAATAAATCATTATTTGAGGAGGAATTTCCATGATTACTCGACAAATTCGCGTCTGGGGACGAGTTCAAGGTGTTGGCTTCCGTTTCTTCACACAACAACTCGCTATTCAATTAGATATAACTGGTACTGTTCAAAACAAAATGGATGGTTCTGTCTTAACCGTGGCTCAAGGCGAGGCAGACACTGTTTATCACTTTATCGAACGTGTAAAAGCATCCACTTCTCCGTACGGACGCGTCGACCGATACGAAGAATGTACCTTGTTAGACGCCCCTCTTTATGCAAAATTTGAAATTATATAAAGAACATTGCTATTTCAACGAAACCCGTGTAAAATAAGTCATGTTATTAAATGAAAAGGAAAGTGATTATGAAACTTACTAAAAAGACTCAACTGCTTTTCGTTGCAACTGTTCTTCCACTACTATTAGCAGGATGTACCGTGCAATATAATGCAGATCATCAACCCGTTGGATGGCTCTATGAGTATCTAGTCGTTCCAACACAATGGTTACTAAATCAAATTGCTTCTATGTTTAATGGAAACTACGCAATTGCGATTGTTATCGTTTCTGTTCTAGTCCGTGTGGTATTAATGCCAACACAATTCCATCAAATGAAATCCATGCTTGTCCAACAAGAAAAGATGGCAGTTTTGAAACCATATATTGCAGAAATTACTGCTCGTGCAGAACAAGCAGCGACTCCTCAAGAAAAACTAGAAATTCAACAAGAACAAATGGAGTTATATAAGCTAAATAACGTCTCATTAATGGGCGGGCTTGGTTCTGGATGTCTTCCACTCTTAATTACCCTACCAATTTGGAGCGGTTTATATAATGCAATCTTGCTATCTAACGAGATTTCAAGCAGTGACTTCATGGGAATTGCCCTTGGAAAAGAATTTGTTCCACTAGCAATCGCTACCGCTGCCCTATACTACATTCAATCTCTCGTAAGTCAAATGGGAATGGATGAAGAAACAAAGAAACAAAGTCGTTCTATGAACTATATTTTACCAGTAATGATGTTTATGATGACTTTCCAATCACCAGCAGGGGTTGGTATTTACTTCTTCGCTTCCGCTTTAATTCAAATCTTACAATCTTGGATTCAAAACACATACTTACGTCCAAAAATTAAAGCTCAAATTGATGAAGAGTTAAATCATGATAATGTAATTTTACCGGAGCGTAAGACACCAAGTAAACCAGCACAAAAGGTAACACAACAAGAAACTTTTGCGCAACGCCAAAACAAACCAGGTGGAAGAAACGCTGGAAAACAAAACCGTAGATAATAACGCAAAATACCTTTGAGAATTTTCTCAAAGGTATTTTTTTATGCAAGATGGTTCATGAATGATACTTATTACAGATGATACACTTAGTTTTTTCAACTGCTTTTGTATCAAAAATGATACGTATCATTTTTGATACAACTGACTTTATTAACTAAGGATGTAACAATTATGTTACGTAACAAAAATGTTACACTCATAAAAAAGACATAACGAACCGCTTCGCTATGTCTTTACTATTTGTTTTATTCTTGCATCATCCCTGCTTGGAGTTGATACATCTTATAATAGAGCCCTTCTTTTTCTAGAAGCTCTGTATGCGTTCCGCTTTCTACAATTTCCCCTTTATCGAGCACAAAGATTTGGTTGGCATCTTGAATCGTCGATAATCGGTGCGCAATCGCTAAAGTAGTTCGTCCATTTCTCATCTTCTTGAGAGACGTTTGAATGACTTCTTCGGTTTGTGAATCTATATTAGCAGTCGCTTCATCTAGAATAAGGATTTTCGGATTGTCCGCAATCGTTCGTGCAAAGGCGATTAATTGACGCTCACCGCTTGAGAACGTTGAGCCCTTTTCAGAAACTTTATAGTCATATCCTTGTGGAAGTTGTTCGATGAAATGATGTGCATCTACGAATTCGCTTGCGTGTTTCACTTCTTCGTCCGAGATATCTTGGTACATACGAATATTGGAAGCCACTGTTCCGTGGAACAAGAATGGATCTTGAAGCACAAGTCCGATTTTATCGCGAAGCACTTCTTTTGAATAGTGTTGAATTGGAAGTTCATCAATCAAGATTTCCCCTTCTTTAAAATCATAAAATCGTAAGAAGATGTTCATGATGGACGATTTTCCTGACCCGGTTGAACCGACAAAGGCAACGGTTTCTCCTGGATTCACCACAAAGTTAATGTTCTTTAGTACATTTCGTTTGCCGTCATAAGAGAAAGTGACATTTCTAAACTCAATCTTCCCGTCTTTAATCTCAGTCACCTTCCCAAGTTGTTCAGGTTCATAATCGGTATTATCGATGACTTCAAAGACACGAGTCGCCGCAATCATCGACGTTTGAATAATCGCAAAGTTTTGCGTCACATCAATTAATGGATTAAACAACTGATTCGAGAATTGAATAAAGGCGTACATCACCCCTGCTGTCACTCCAGCCACTTCCCAAGTAAGGCCAAAGTATAAAATAATGACCGCATAGGCAACAAGCTTTAATAGCGACATCGCTGGACGAAGGAACAGACTATTCACATTAATCGAACGATTCGAGAATTGCACATGTTCCTCGTTAATTTGTTCGAATTCTTTTCTTAAACGTTCTTCTTGGTTGAATGCCTGAATCATCTTCATGCCATCAATACTCTCTGCTAGCTTCACATTAATCTCGCTAAGCTTCTCACGCGTCTTACGAATCACGCTGTGAGATAAATGATTATAAATTTTAACGGATGCAAACATCACCGGAATAAACAGAACCATTAAAAACGTAAGTCCAACATTCATACTAAACATCGCAGATAATGTAGCCACTACAATAAATATGGTGCTTAAAAACGTCGAGAAAATCGAACTAAACATATCGCTAACTGCCTGTGTATCGTTGGTTAAACGCGACACGATAGCTCCTGCTGGTGTTGTATCGAAATACGTCATATTGAGTTTTTGCATGTTAGTAAAGGCCTCTTGACGTAAATCACGAACAACACTATTGGATACATAACTAAAAGCATAGGTTCCGATATACGTAAGTAGAACACGTAGCAAGAATAGTGAGTAGTAAACAATCAGGATCCAGTACCCTTCATTCCATACACCATTATCAATATACGTATCGATATAATAACGAGCAATCAGCGGAATTACCGTTGCAGTCACACTGGATAAGAGGATAAATAAAATCGCAATCGTGCTCGACTTCTTATAACGCCATAAGTAGGCGATGAGTCGATTAAAGGTCTTCATGTTCAACTGCACTTCCCCCTTCCTCAAGTGTCGCTTCGAGCTGTTGACGGTCGTAAGTTTTGGCATACCAGCCACAAAGCGCCATTAATTCTTCATGCGTTCCTTTTTCAACAATACATCCATCTTGGAGCACGATGATAAGGTCCGCATGCACAATCGCGGATAGACGGTGCGCTGTAATCATTGTCGTTTTGTCACTACGTTCACGTTTCAAGTTTTCTAAGATTAAATGCTCGGTTTTCGCATCGACAGCCGATAACGAATCATCCAACATTAGAATTTCTGGATTCACTACAAGCGCGCGTGCCATCGATAGACGTTGCTTTTGACCGCCTGATAAAAGCACACCCTTCTCTCCAATCAAAGTATCGAACCCTTCAGGCATCGCCATAATATCGTCATACAGTCCGCAGATTTTAGTAGCTTCGATAACGGCTTCGTCAGAAAGCATCGGATTTCCAAAACGAATATTGTCTTTAATCGACATCGCAAATAAAATTTGCTCTTGAGGCACATATCCCATTAGCGTACGCAAATCTTGAATACGATAGTCTTGAATCGAGTGGCCATTCATTAAAATCTCTTCTTTTCCTGCATCATATTGACGAAGGAATAATTTTAAGAGCGTTGATTTTCCTGAACCAGTTGGACCTACAATCCCAAGCGTTTGCCCTTGACGAAGGCTAAATGCGACATCTTTTAATGTTGGCACATCTTCGTATCGGAAGTTGTGAATATCGACATCAATCTCACGCGCTTCTGTAATTGGAAGGGCCTGTGGATTTTCTTCGACTTGGCTTGTTTCTTCCATTAATTTTTCAATACGGCGATACGAGATGCTTGCACGTTGACCGACATTTAGGAGCCAACCAATGGCTTGAAGTGGCCATACTAGCATATCTAAATACGTCATAAAGGTAATCATTTCCCCAACCGTGAATTCACCATGTTGGATTAAATATCCACCATATCCCAAACTAATTAAGTAGCTGAGCCCCACGAAAATCAAAACGATTGGATCAAACAGATTATTATATTTCGCAGCGTGGTTATTCTTTTCCCACGCATCTTGGTTCGTTTTCCAAAATGACGCTGTTTCTTTTTCTCCATATCCAAATGATTTCGTCACTTTAATCCCAGAAACACTCTCATTCACATGGTTGTTGAGTAGTGAGAAAGCTTCCTGAGACTCTTCAAAACTTTTATGTTCTGCACGAACTACAATATTCGTCGCAATCGCAAGTAGTGGTAACGGAATAATGGCAACCAGTGTCACTCGCCAATCGAGCATAAAGAACATCGTCGCCAGCGTCACTAATGCTGTAATGGAGGCATCGACAGCCGACATCACGCCTCCACCTGCAGTCATGACCACCGCATACACGTCATTGGTCGCATGTGCCATTAAGTCTCCAGAGCGGTACTTTTGATAAAAGCTTGGAGACATACTTGTAAAGTGTTCGTATAATTGATTTCTCAATCTCTGGCCTAACGAGTTTGCAGTTCCGAAAATGAAGAGTCTCCATACAAAGCGAAGACCGTACATGGCTACTGCTGAAAGGAGTAACAACAATAGGTTCCACAGTAAAGACGACGTTGTTAGCGTCTTAAGGTCAATGGAATCCACCACTTCCCCAATAACTCTTGGCGGAATGAGATTGAAGACACTCACTAGCGACAACGCGATAATTCCAATCGTATATCGTTTCCACTCTAATTTAAAAAACCACGATAATTTCTTTATTAAATACATTTTTCTCTCCTTTCACATGTCTATCCATTGTACTATAGTCTTCTTTCTATTTCATATGAAAAGTTTTAAAAAAAAGACAACCTTTTTCAAGGTTGCCATATGTTTTATTTACTTTTTTGTGTTTGCGGATAGATCCACAAGAAAACAATAAGTGCAATAACTGCAAGTGTCGTAACAAAAATAATACTTGTTTGTCCTGCTGTTACTAAGTTTGAATCAAATGAGCTAAAAATTCGAGCGATAATCGTTGTTGAAATCGCACCAGTGAACTGTTGCAAAGTATTCACAATACTATTACCATCTGCTTGAATATCAGAATTTAGTTGCGCTAACGAATAGGTTACATTACTTCCCATTACAAAACCGATTCCCGTCATAAAAATAACATTTAGCGCTAATAAAGGATAGATGGTTAAATGCGGGAAGAATAGACTAATGAATACTCCTCCAACAACCGCAAACACTAAACCTGTTAAAATTGGTTTCAACGGACCTGATTTATCATACCAACGACCCGACACAACAGATAATACCGCAACCATCGTAGCCCCAGGGAACATAAAGAGCCCAGCCACTGTGGCTGTTTCTCCCCACGCCAATTGAATGAAGTTTGGATAAATAAAGGATAATCCTAGTACGATTCCTTGGAAAGCCAAAACGATATATAATGTTGCATTAAAAGTCGCAAACTTGAACGGTTTGAACGACAAGAGTGCATTTTCTCGGTTAAAGTAGAAGAACGCCGCAAAAGCTACAACCACTACTCCAAGATAGAGGACTGATAAATGTTCAATCGCCATCAGTAAGCTAGCAAGTCCAATTCCTAATGTCACAAACGCCATGAAGTTAAAAGGTTGTTTCTTCGGTGAGTCTTCTGTCGGAATCGCCCAAAGCCCCATCACTAACGAGAAAACTAAGAATGGAATCAAAGCGAAGAAAATCGCACGCCATCCAAATGCACTTGAGACAACCCCACCAAATGTTGGTCCAATTGGTGGTGCTAGTGCTGTTGTCATCGATCCAATCCCAATGACTGTTCCATGTTGGTGTAAAGGTACTTTTGTCAATACGATATGGAACATTAGTGGCAGTGCAATCCCTGTTCCAATCCCCTGCATAAAGCGACCGAGTAATAGAATTACTAAGTTTGGTGAAATACAGTCAATTAAGACTCCACCAATAAATAAAAGGTTTGCTGCCAAGAAGAGTTGGCGAATCGTGTAGTTTCGTGTTAAATAAGCCGTAATTGGCACGACAATGGCAATAGCCAGTAAGTATCCAGTTGTTACCCATTGAATCCCTGAAGAATCCGTATTGAATTCTGTCATTAGTGTTGGGAAGGTAACGTTCATTGCAGTTTCAATCAACACGCCACAAAAACTCATAATCGCTGTTGCGACTACTGCTGGAATGACATGCCATGTTTTCGTTTGGTTTCCCATTGAGTTCTCCTTTCTTTGCGTTATGATTTTATATTTTATCTTTATATAGGGAAATATGCAAAGATGAGACGATGAAGTACGCCGATGAAGTTTCCTTGGGGACCCGTTTTTAGGAGAAAAATATGTGCAATGTACTTGTAGCTTGATTGGCGCTTGGATATAATGATTCTGAAGCGTAAGCATGGAAAAAAGAATTGTCATGGCGAAAGGAAATATGGCACAGTGAACCGAATCCGATTCCTATGCGGACATGGAAGCGGCAGAAAAAGAGGAA
>NZ_CALHIF010000025.1 GCF_938030755.1 uncultured Granulicatella sp.
GCTTAATCTACAGTCAAAGAGTATTATTGAAACTCATCGACAAAGGAATGAGTCGTGAAAAAGCTTATGATTTAGTACAACCATGCACAGCTAAAGCTTGGGATGAAAAATTACCATTCCGTTCTATTTTAGAAGAACAACCTGAAATTACGGCTACTCTAAGTAAAGAAGATTTAGATGATGCGTTTGATTATCACTACCATATTAAAAATGTAGATTTAATTTTTAAACGAGTTGGTATTTTATAAAATCTAAATTATACTGAATATAGTGCATTTTCATTGAAAATGTGGTATAAATAGAAGGTAGAATTTATCAAAAGGAGTTATAAAATGATTAACGTAAGTGATTTAAAAGCTGGAATGACATTCATTCTTGATGGAAAATTAATTAAAGTGTTGGAAATCAGCCACCACAAACCAGGTAAAGGAAACACTGTAATGCGTATGAAAATCCGTGACGTTCGTAACGGTTCAACAGTCGATACAACAATGCGTCCTGATGAAAAAGTGGAACGTGCACACATCGATACAAAAGACGTTCAATACTTATACAGCCAAGATGGCGTTGGAGTATTCATGGACTTAGAAACATACGAACAATACGAAATTCCTGAAGAAACAATCGAACAAGAATTAAAATATATCCTAGAAAACATGGAAGTTAAAATTCAATTCTATGGTTCAGAAGTTATCGGGGTTTCATTACCATCAACAGTTGTATTGCAAGTTACTGAAACTCAACCATCAATCAAAGGTGCTACAGTTACAGGTTCTGGTAAACCAGCTACAATGGAAACAGGTTTAGTAGTTAACGTTCCAGACTTCATCGAAGCAGGAGAGTACTTAGAAGTTAACACTGCAGAAGGTACATACGTACGTCGTGCTACAAAATAATAGGACTAAACAGGTGAGTTCTTCACCTGTTTTTTGTTTAAAAGGAAAATGATGA
This sequence comes from uncultured Granulicatella sp., assembly GCF_938030755.1. Classification (GTDB taxonomy): domain Bacteria; phylum Bacillota; class Bacilli; order Lactobacillales; family Aerococcaceae; genus Granulicatella. Next base: position 952 of record NZ_CALHIF010000025.1, read on the forward strand.
TGATTGACATTAAAAAAATAAAGTTATTCTATAACTATAATGGTTTAAAATACAAAAATCCTGATCGGTTTCCAGATTCCAAAAAGGAAATGGAACAGATAAAATTATGTGGACAAGAAGCGCGAAAAGAGTTTGAGAAATTAACAGAATTATTTTCTAATCTTCTTCAAAATTTCAAGCCAGAACCGATTAGCCAGTGGATGAATCAGGCACAAATCATTAGACCTTCTTTTTGGAGGTATTTTATCGAAGAAGGGCATGAAAAAGGAGATCCAACGTTTGCAATACGCCTATACGAAGAGAATAAAGAAATTGGCGTATATGTTGAACTGAGTATTATTGAGAGAAAGTTGAATGAAGATTCGCTTGCAAAACAAAATAAAGTCCTAAGAGAACCTTTGGATTTTCGTTGTGTCTATGTTGCTTCAGATTCTAAAAGGAATATATTCGAATATCCTTACGATGAAGAAAATAGAAAGTTTTTACTAAATGAAGTGGAATGCGGGAATCTTCGTAAAGTTATTATTAGAGTTCCTATTAAGGTCACCAATGATGAAATCAAAATAAGAAAAGATTTGGAAACAGCTTTGAATGAATTAATACCTATATATCAATCGATTTATAAATAATAATGTTTGCTAAAAATATTACATTCAAAGTAAAAAGGTTAAAGTTGTCGGCACTGCCCCCGTAAATGAGAATTAAATAAAAACACCTCCAAGTTGGATTTTGTACATTATTATCAAATACACATGGAGGTGTCTTTTTATGGTTAAAAAAGTGTGGCTTATTCAGTCGATACTAAAAATAAAGCTGTAGAAATGAAATTACAGGGATATAGTACAAAACAAGTAATGCAGGAGTTAAACATAAAAAATAAAACTCAAGTAGAAATATGGTTTAGATGGTATAAAAATGGAGAAACTCATCGTTTCCACCAACAGGTGGATAACAAAATTCTTATGAGAAAGGAATGGCTAAAATTTCTGAAATCGATCAATTAAAATTAGAATTACGAAGAAAAGAAGTTGAATTAGAAATATTAAAAAAATACAAGGAATTGGAAAGGAAGTGTCGCCTCAAGCAGTTGTAAAATTAGTGGAAGAATTGAAAAATAAATATTCGGTAGATTTAATTTGTTCTTGCCTTAATGTACCTACATCTACTTACTATCGATGGATAAAGAAAGATTTTTCTCCAACAGTTATCGAGGAAACTATCGGTAAAATTTGTAAGAAAAACAAATTTATTTATGGGTACAGAAAGATTAAGTATTTGATTCAAAAGGAATTAAATCAGATTGTTAATCATAAGGTTGTACAGCGGATTATGCAGAAAAATGGTTGAAATTGTGCCGTGAAACCGAAAAAAGCTATCAAAATAGGTAAACCTTTCTCAATTACTGGCAATACTCTGAATAGAGATTTTTTAGCGGATAAACCTATGCAAAAGTTGACTACTGATATCACATATTTGCCTTTCGGTCCTAAACGATTATATTTATCTTCCATTATGGATTTACATAATGGAGAAATTCTCGCGTATACAATTGGTTCAAAACAAGATACTAAGTTTGTATTGGATACTTTAAATCAAATTGACTTACCTAAGGATGTTCTACTACATAGTGATCAAGGCAGCGTTTATACTTCCGCTGAATACTACAATCTATGTAAAGAAAAAGGCATTATCCGCAGTATGTCCCGTAAGGGGACTCCCGCAGATAATGCGCCCATCGAAAGCTTCCATTCTTCGCTAAAGTGCGAAGCTTTCTACATAAAAGATGAAGTAATAACTTCATTCTTTATTGTAATTCAAATTGTAGAAAATTACATCAAATATTATAATGAAAAACGAATTCAACAAAAATTGGACTACCTATCTCCGGTTGAATACCGGAGACGGTAGTCCTGGGGTGTTTTTATTAAATTCTCACTTTTTGGGGTCAGTCCCAGAATCTAGGTGCTTTTTCATTTTGCGGGAATAATGCTAGTGCGCTGATTTATGCCAGTTGAATATTGAAGTTGATTCAACTAGAGTAGTTATTTTACGAGAGTGGGCAGAGTCTGAAAACAACTTATGAAATAATGTCTTATCTATTTGTATTATTATATAATTCGTATTGCCTATGCCCAAATCCTTCACACAGTGAAGAATTTTCCAACGTTCCATTTCTTGACGCGATATCTCACATCCTGTTTAGTTGAACTCGGAAAAGCAGAAACGGAGCACTTCCCAACCCATACGCATATCGTTTTTAACGATGTTTGCGTTGGTTAGGTCCAGTGCTCCGTTTCTGAACGCTTTTCCTCATATCCTATTTATTAAATTTGATTTAATTGTCGTAATAATTTTGACAATTAGGTTGTAAGTAAGTGCTTTCTATGCTAAAGTTTATATTAGGAGGAAAATGATGAAGAATGAAGTGCAAGATTTTTTAGCGTATTTAAAGGTTGAACGACGTTATTCACCAGAGACGATTCATGCGTACGAACGTGATATTCAACATTACTGCGATTACTTAACAGAAGTTCCAATAACGTCATGGAACGATGTATCTGTCGTTGATGTTCGAATCTATTTAGGAGTTTTACATCGTGAAAACTATAATCGTTCAAGCATTTCTCGCTTTCTTTCAAGTTTACGTTCTTTTTATCATTTCTTGGTAGAACGAAAAGGAGTAGAAACAAATCCCTTTGCTTCGGTCAGTTATAAAAAAGGAAAAATGCGTCTTCCAGAGTTTTTCTATGAAGATGAAATTGAAAAGTTTATCAATTCTATTGATGGAAATCAGTCTTTAGACCAACGTAATAAAGCTCTAGTCGAAGTATTATATGCTACAGGTATGCGTGTCAGTGAGTTAACGAATTTAACTCTTGGGCAAGTAGACCTTGAAAATAGCATTATTTTAGTTATTGGTAAGGGATCAAAAGAAAGATATGTACCGATTGGTGATTTTGCACGGACTGCTTTAGAAACTTATCTTGATGAAGGACGAAGGGATCTTATGGCTAAAGAAAGAAAGGAGCATCTTTTCGTGTTTGTGAATCATTTAGGTGATCCACTTACAACTAATGGAGTTCGTTATATTTTAGAAAAACTAATTCAAGAAAGTGGACTAACTTTGAAGATTCATCCTCATATGCTAAGACATACCTTTGCAACGCATTTGTTGAATAATGGTGCGGATATGAGAACAGTTCAAGAACTTTTAGGACACGTAAGTCTTAGTTCAACTCAAATTTACACACATGTAACGAAGGAAGCTCTTCAACAAAATTACCAATTATATTTTCCAAGGTCTAAAGCTGGGAAGAACGAATTTGACGCTAGTGCTTTTAATAAGAATAACGGAGGAAAATCATGACTACAATTTGTGCAGTAAAAAAAGATAATCAAGTTGCTATGGCTGGTGACGGTCAAGTGACAATGGGTGAAAAAGTAATAATGAAAGGAACAGCTCGTAAAATCCGACGTATTTTTGACAATCAAGTTCTTGTGGGATTTGCAGGTGGGGTAGCAGATGCAATCACTTTAGAAGAGATGTTTGAAGATAAGCTTAAACAGTTCAAAGGAAACTTACAACGTGCAGCTATAGAAATGGCGAAACAATGGAGAAGTGACCGTGGTTTACAAAAATTAGAAGCGATGTTAATCGTAATGAATAAAGAACAAGTGTTACTTGTTTCAGGAACTGGAGAAGTCATTGAACCCGATGATGGCATTCTAACAATCGGGTCTGGCGGCAACTATGCTTTATCAGCTGCTAGGGGACTCCTAAGATTTGGGGATTCGAATTTAACGGCAGAAGACATTGCTAGAGAAAGTTTAAAAATTGCTTCAGAGATTGATATTTTTACAAATGATAATATCATCACAGAAACGTTAGCGTAAGGAAGTGTAAGTATGCAGGCAAATATAAGTAAAACACCAAGAGAAGTCGTTAGCGAATTAGATCAATTCATCGTGGGTCAACAGGACGCCAAACGTGCATTAGCGGTGGCTCTTAGAAATCGTTACCGTCGTTTATTATTAGATGATGAAATGAAAAAAGAAGTCACGCCGAAAAATTTATTGATGATTGGACCTACCGGTGTTGGTAAAACTGAATTGGCTCGTCGTCTTGCAAAATTAGTCGACGCACCATTTGCAAAAGTCGAAGCGACAAAATTTACCGAAGTGGGTTACGTTGGACGTGATGTAGAATCGATGGTTCGTGATTTAGTGGAAAATGCGATTCAAATTGTGACTAAACAAAAACAAGAAGAAGTAAAACCACAAGCTTTTGATAAGGCAGTTAAAAAGCTTGCAAAAATTTTAAAACCAGGAATCATGAAGAAGGTATCAAATCCACAACAAGATTCACTCTTCAATATGTTCCAACAAATGGGCATTCAAAATCCTGGATTAGAACCAGAGATGAAGGAAGAAATCACAGAAGAAATTGCTCAAAGTCGTCGTGATATTGAGCAACAATTAAGAAATGGAGTGCTTGACTCAAAAGAAGTAACGATTGAATTAACAGAGAAACCAATGCGGATGGCAGGATCTGGTAACCAAATGGAACAAATGATGCAAGTTCAGTCCGTTCTTGATCAAATGACTCCTAAGAAGAAAGTTAGCCGCACAGTCACTGTTAAAGAAGCGTTAGAGCTATTAACAGAAGAAGAAGCCAATCATTTAATCAATCAGGAAGATATGCATGCAGAAGCTTTGAAACTGGCTGAAACTTCTGGAATTATCTTTATCGATGAAATTGATAAGATTGCTGCTAAAGGTCAAAATGGCGGGGAAGTTTCAAGGGAAGGGGTACAAAGAGATATTTTACCAATTGTTGAGGGCAGCCAAGTGAATACGAAGTACGGAGTGATTAATACTGATCATATTCTTTTTATTGCTTCTGGGGCGTTCCATGTGGCTAAACCAAGTGATTTAATGCCCGAATTACAAGGGAGATTCCCGATTCGGGTTGAGTTACAAGATTTATCAAAAGAAGATTTTGAACGCATTCTAATGGAACCTAAAAACGCATTATTAAAGCAGTATAAGGCATTACTTGCTACTGAAAATGTGGAGGTCTTTTTCACAAAAGAAGCTGTTTCCAAATTGGCTGAGATTGCTTTCGAAGTGAATAGTACGATGGAAAATATTGGTGCCCGTCGTCTTCACACTATTTTAGAAACAGTATTAGAAGAATTATTGTTCGAAGCACCCACGATGCAAATGGGAAGCATCCAAATAACAGAACAATATGTAGAGAGCAAATTAAATGCGATTCGAGAGGATCAAGATTTATCTAAATATATTTTATAAAAAGGAGAAAATATTCATGCGTAAAGTTTTAGCTGATTTAAGGAAGATAAATGAAATTGTCCAGTATGATAATATTTGGAGAGATTCTGAAACAGCAGATTTACCATTTAATAAACTGACAGAAATTTTGGGAACTCTTTTGAAAGTTGATTTATATATCGCCTCAAGCGATGGAAGATTGTTAGGTATTCATGATGAATTTCAAGTAAATAACGATCGAATGAAGGAGTATAAAAATAGTAGACAATTTCCAGATTTCTATATGGAAGGATTAACAGCTTTAAAATTCACTAAAGAAAATATACCAGTAACGGATGAGCTAACAATTTTTCCGGTTGAATTACATGATAATTTTAAGAACGCAATGACCACAATCATCCCGATTTTTGCTTCAGGAATTCAATTAGGTTTTGTAGTGATGGGGAAGGATGAAGAACCTTTTTCAACCGATGATCTTATCTTAGCTGAGCATGCAGGAACAGTAATTGGAACAGAAATGTTGCATTGGTATACAAGAAAAATTGAACAAGAGAAAAGAGAACAACAAAATGTTCATTTAGCTCTAAGTTCATTATCATATAGTGAATTAGAAGCCATTAAAGTGATTGTTAAACTGTTTGATGGTATGGATCTAAGATTTACTGCCTTAAAAATTGCGAAAGAGTATAATATTACTCGTACCGTAATTGTAAACGCTATTCGTAAACTTGAATCAGCCGGAATCATTGAAAGTCGTAGTCTTGGAACTAAAGGAACCTATATAAAAATTAAAAATCAAAATATCAAAAATTCCTTATTAACTGAATTAAAACATTCATAAATTAGAGGCGATTAGATGAATAACATTTCTTTAGAAAATAAATTTTTAAAGGTCAGAGTAAAACTTTTTGGGGCAGAATTAACTTCTGTTTTTGATAAAGAGACCCATACAGAATATATGTATCAACCAGATGGAATTCATTGGAATAAACAATCTCCAATTTTGTTTCCGAATATTGGTGCTATTAGAAACAATTCTTTTTCCTACAAAGGGAATGATTACGAAGCTAGAAAACATGGTTTTGCTCGTGACTATGCGTTTGAATTAGAGGAAAAAGGAAGTGATTTTGCCACTTTCTTACTCACGAATGAGATGATCGAGGAAAATTATCCTTTTGATTTTCAATTGCGCCTAAAATACACTTTAAATGGTCGTCAATTAGATATGAGTTATTTCGTTACTACCAAAAGTTCTGAAATGTACTTTGCAATAGGTGGTCATCCAGCTTTTCGAGTACCGCTCGAAGAGGGATTGTCTTTTGAGGATTATCGAATTCAATTTGATTCGGATAGTTCTATTCGTAAACTTGAATTAGAGATACCCTATCTTGCTTCACTAGAAGGAATTTCGTATCCTGAAAGAGAATTTACATTACACCATGATTTATTTACGAATGATGTATTATTATTTAAATCCAATTCCTCTCATTTTAGTGGTAAGTTGTATTCACAAAAGGGGAATAGAAGTGTAACCGTACTTTTAAATGGGATTGAAGCATTGGGGGTATGGACTATGCTTGATGATTCTCCTTTTGTTTGTTTTGAACCTTGGGATGGGTATCCAGACTTGGCGAATGATTTCACGCAAAATTTAGAAGAAAAAAAGAATGTCTTGCGAATCACTAACAAGACACCCTATCAATCTACTGCAGGCTTTATTTTCGAATAAAGGAAAAGACACTAAGTAATTACTTAGTGTCTTTATTTTTTTGTTTCCAAGGCATTGGAACTTTATTTTCCGTTCCGTTTAAAATTCTTTGGATATTAGAGCGGTGTCGGTAAATAATAAAAATATCAATTGCAAGTGCAAAAAGTGTTAGTGTCCAATCATTGAATAGTAAAGAAAGGAATACTCCTAAAGTGATAGTAACCATAGCAGTAAGGCTAACCATACGTGTAATTGCAAGTAGGCCTAAGAAAATAATAAGTCCATATAAAAGTAACAATGGTTGGTAGGCTAAAATCATTCCAGCAAAAGTAGCAACCGCTTTTCCTCCTTTAAATGAAGCAAAAATGGGGAAAGTATGACCGATAACTGCAAATGACGCAATCCACAATGGAGAAATATCAGGTTGCTTAAATACCGTTAAAGCAAGAATCATCGCTAAGAATCCTTTAAAGATATCGCAGAATAAAACTAGAGAGCCAGCTTTTTTTCCTAAAACACGAAAAGCATTTGTTGAGCCTAAATTTCCACTCCCAAAATGGCGGATATCTTTTTTAAAGAAATATTGACCAACCCATAATCCAGATGGAATCGAACCAAGTAAATATGCCACGATGGCACCAATTATAAAAGTAAATGACATTAGTTTGACTTCTCCTTTTAAAAACAGTCTAAAAACAGTTTAACACAAAAACATTTTAACTTACAATTCTAATAAGAAATGTTATTATAACGCTATTTATGAAGGGAAATCTTGCGAAAATATTTAAAAACAAGTATTATAGATAAGATGATGAAAAAGGAGAGTATTAAATGAGCAAAGTGACGAATCAGTATAATGATGATGCGATTCAAGTTTTAGAAGGTCTTGAAGCTGTTCGTAAACGTCCAGGGATGTATATTGGATCAACTGACCATCGTGGACTTCATCACTTAGCGTATGAAATTGTTGATAATGCTGTCGATGAAGCATTATCAGGTTACGCTACGAAAATTGAAGTAACAATTAATAAAGATCAATCCCTTTCAGTAAAAGATAATGGTCGTGGAATGCCAACGGGGAAACATGCTTCTGGGATTCCTACTATTCAGGTTATCTTTACTGTTTTACATGCAGGTGGTAAATTTGGTCAAGGTGGATATAAGACATCAGGTGGTCTTCACGGGGTAGGGGCTTCTGTAGTAAACGCCTTATCAGATTGGTTAACCGTAGAAGTTTTAAGAGATGGAACGTTATATAAACAATCGTTTAAAAATGGTGGAGAACCAGTCGGGTCCGTTAAAAAAGAAAAAACGAGTCGTCGTGGATCAGGGACAACAGTAACATTTTTACCAAGCGATAAGACTTTTTCAACAACGAATTGGTCATATGAGACTTTGGCAGAAAGATTAAGAGAATCAGCGTTCTTACTAAAAGGTCTTACAATTGTTTTAACAGATGAACGTACTGGAGAATCAGAGACTTTCCATTATGAGGAAGGGATTCGTGATTTCATCCAATACTTAAATGAAGAAAAAGATACATTATCTCCAGTTGTAGATTTTGAAAGCACAGTGGATGGTGTCGAAACTGAATTTGCATTCCAATATAACGATGGCTATTCAGAAACCATTTTATCTTTCGTTAACAATGTACGTACAAAAGACGGCGGTACTCATGAAGTGGGAATGAAGAGTGCCTTAACAAAAGCGTTTAACGAATACGCACGTAAAGTTGGTCTTTTAAAAGAGAAAGACAAAAACTTGGAAGGTAGCGATGTCCGCGAAGGATTAACAGCGATTATTTCGCTTCGTATTCCTGAAGAAATTCTTCAATTTGAAGGACAAACAAAAGACAAGTTAGGGACACCTACTGCGCGAGGAATTGTTGATAATACGATTTCTGAGCAACTAGGTTTCTTCTTAACAGAGAACGGGGAAATTGCGCAAGAATTAATCCGTAAAGCAATTAAGGCACGTGAAGCACGTGAAGCGAGTCGTAAGGCCCGTGAAGAGAGCCGTAATGGTAAGAAGGGGAAGAAGAAAGAAACACTTCTTTCAGGTAAATTAACACCTGCACAGAGCAAGAATCCTAAAAAGAACGAACTTTACTTAGTAGAGGGAGATTCTGCTGGAGGTTCTGCAAAACAAGGACGTGACCGTAAGTTCCAAGCGATTCTTCCATTGCGTGGGAAAGTCATTAATACCGAGAAAGCATCGATTTCTGATATTCTGAAGAACGAAGAAATCAATACGATTATCTATACGATTGGTGCGGGTGTTGGTAGTGACTTCAAGATTGAAGATTGTAACTATGACAAGATTGTCATTATGACCGATGCGGATACGGATGGTGCGCACATTCAAGTGTTACTGTTAACATTCTTCTACCGCTATATGAAACCACTGATCGAAGCTGGAAAAGTGTATCTTGCCTTACCACCTTTATATAAGATTTCAAAAGGAACTGGTAAAAAGCAAGTTGTTGAATATGCGTGGACAGAAAAAGAACTTGAAGAAAAGACTAAATTAGTTGGAAAAGGCTACTTATTACAACGTTATAAAGGTCTTGGGGAAATGAATGCAGACCAATTATGGGATACTACAATGAACCCAGATTCAAGAACGTTAATTCGAGTTGTAATCGATGATAAAGCACAAGCAGAACGTCGTGTGAGCACATTGATGGGAAACAAAGTAGAACCTCGTCGTAAATGGATCGAGCGCCATGTTGAGTTTGGTCTAGAAGAAGATAAGAGTATTTTAGAATCAGACGTAAACACGATTAGCACAACTGCTAATGTAAGAAAAGAAGAAAAGAAACCGTTAGTTAAGAAAAATGAAGCAACAATTGATCATGTAGAACAATTGTCTTTATTAGGAGAGGAGGAATAGTATGAGTCAAATTCAAGACATTCAAGAATTGAATCTTGAAGATGTAATGGGTGACCGATTTGGACGCTACTCTAAATACATTATCCAAGACCGTGCTCTTCCTGATATCCGCGATGGGTTAAAGCCCGTACAACGTCGAATTTTATATGCAATGTCTATCGATGGAAACACAAGCGATAAACAATTCCGTAAATCAGCAAAAACAGTCGGAAATGTAATCGGTAATTTCCACCCGCACGGAGACTCTTCCGTTTATGAAGCAATGGTTCGTATGAGTCAAGATTGGAAGCTTCGTGATGTGTTAATTGAAATGCACGGGAATAACGGTAGTATGGATGGAGACCCTGCTGCTGCGATGCGTTATACGGAAGCTCGTCTTTCTAAAATTTCAGAAGAATTGTTACGTGATTTAGATAAACAAACTATTGAATTTGTTTTAAACTTCGACGATACGGAAGAAGAACCGACTGTCCTTCCTGCGCGTTATCCAAACCTTCTTGTTAATGGAGCTACAGGGATTTCGGCTGGTTATGCTACAGAAATTCCTACTCATAATCTAGGTGAGGTCATTGATGCAACAATTCATGCTATCGATCATCCTAAATCTACTGTAAAAGAACTTATGCAGTTTGTGAAAGGTCCTGATTTCCCAACAGGAGGAATTATCCAAGGGATTGAAGAATTGGAACAAGCCTATGAAACCGGACGTGGTAAAGTAGTTATTCGTTCGAAAACGAAGATTGAGCCAATCAAAGGCGGTAAGACACAAATCATCATTACAGAAATTCCTTATGAAGTAAATAAAGCTTTATTAGTGAAGAAGATTGATGAAATCCGCTTAAATAAAAAGATTGACGGCATTGCAGAAGTGCGTGATGAATCGGATCGTACAGGACTTCAAATCGTTGTTGAATTGAAGAAAGAAGCCAATGCAGAAGGGATTTTAAACTACTTATTGAAGAATACAGACTTACAAGTCAACTATAACTTCAATATGGTCGCTATCGACGGGCGCCGTCCGGTACAAGTAGGATTAAAAACAATTCTAACTTCGTATATCAACTTCCAAAAAGAAGTGATTACGAGACGTACACAATATGACTTGAAGAAAGCACAAGATCGGCTGCATATCGTTGATGGTTTAATGAAAGCTTTATCGATTCTTGATGAAGTGATTGCATTAATTCGTAACAGTAAAGATAAGAAACATGCTAAAGAACGTTTAGTGGAGACATATGACTTCACGATGATTCAAGCGGAAGCGATTGTAAGTTTACAATTATATCGTTTAACGAATACGGATATTACCATTCTTCAAAACGAAAAGCTTGATTTAAATGAGCAAATCGCAACTTTCTTAAGTATTTTAAAATCTGAAAAGATTCTTCTTCAAGTGATGAAGAGTGAACTTCGTGATTTAAAGAAAAAATATGCGACTCCTCGTTTAACGCAAATTCAAGCGGAAATTGAAGAAATTAAGATTGAAACTGAAGTGTTAGTCACGGAAGAAGAAGTCTATGTTGTCGCTACAAAACAAGGGTACTATAAACGTGTTAGTCCACGTTCGTTTGCTTCAAGTGCTCCAGAAGAAAACGGAATGCGTGAAGGGGACGAAGTCATTCTTTGTCAAAAAGCTTCAACGTTAGATAACTTAATTCTATTCACTTCAAAAGGAAATTATTTACACTTACCAGTACATGAAATTCCAGAAGCGAAATGGAAAGACGTTGGGAACCACTTAAGTCAATCTATTTCTTTAGGTAGCAACGAAGTCATTCTAACTGGATTCGTCAAAGCAAAAGATAGTGATGACTCTTATAAAGATTGGACGGTTGTCTTCTTTACAAAAGAAGGCTTAGTGAAACAAACGTTATTCAATGAGTTTACAACGTACCGTGGATACAAGACTCGTACAAGTAATGCGATGAAACTGAAGACTACAACGGATGAAGTTGTCAAAGTGGTTGTCACAAACCCAGAAGGATTAGAAGTATTTATAGTGACACACTGCGGGTTTGGTTTACGCTATGAATTAAGTGAAATTCCGGTAGTTGGTACAGTAGCTAGTGGTGTGAAAGCAATCAATCTTCGTAAAGAGGACTTTGTTGCCGGAGCGATGGTTTACTTATTAGAACATAAAGTAGTTTCTGCCTTCCTTACAACACAACGAGGAGCTGTAAAACGATTCAATGTATTAGATATTTCAATGCTCACACGTGCAAAACGTGGATTGATGGTTTTACGAGAATTGAAGACAAAACCTCATCGTGTCGTGTTCTTAGATGGAGAAATCACTTCAAGCAGCGAATACACAATTGTTTCAGGAAATGGCGAAACAAAAGTAATCAGACCAATGGATTTAACACTTGTAGATCGTACAAGTAATGGTTCAATGCTTCTAGGAGATAACGACCAGGAAGTAAAAGCTGTTTTAGTAAATTTTGATTATAATTCATTGAAAGAACAATAAATATTATAAAGAAAAGGACTTCCATTAGTATGGAAGTCCTTTTGGTTTAGAAGTTAATTTCCGATGAATATTGAGAAGCAGCGTTCCAAAGTAGGTATTCTGTTACGCCAGCCTCTTTTAGTGCTTGAATTTCTTTGCTGATAATATCTGCGGTGTAGAGTTGATAATTTCCTTCACCAAGAAAATCTGCAGTGAACGCTTGAATCCACGGTCTTGAGATTGGGGAAGGGTTTAATGTCTTTATATAACCTTTTTCAATCACCATATAGCGTTTAACTATTTCATATGGATTTTTATCAGGATCTTTTACATCTAAAGCATAATTCACCCAATGGCTTGGAAAAATCATAGGAGAGATGACATCTACTTTATCAGCAATATTAACAAATTTTTGTCCGATACCACCGATTTTTGATTCAGTAATGGCATGGGCTAAAATATCAGCTGATAAATGAACACCATATGGTTGAAGTTTTTCGCGAATAAATGCAACAAAGTCTGTAATCGCAGCAATACGGGCTTCATCATCATCTTTAATATGAGCATAATCACCTTTGTCATAGACTAAGTCATCCGAAACTGTTTCGAATCCAAGGGGAAAACGAACATAGTCTAATTGAATATCTTTAAATCCTGCTTTAGCGGCACCAATTGCAATTTCTGCAATATATTCCCAGTTTTCTTTAAGGAATGGATTGAGGAACGTTTCTCCATCATCTGTATACCATAGCTGGCCTAAAGCATTTTTAAATGAACGTTCAGGATTCTCTTTTGGAACAAATCGATCTCCAAAACATACAATACGAGCAATTGGATAGATTTGTTCTTTTTCGAGCCGTTTAAGAAGAGCAGTAGTATCTGGTACTTCATTAACAGTATGCTTCTTCACTTGTTGATTATCAGTATCTAGAGGCATTGTAATTTGTCCATATCCATCACGAACATCAATTACTAGAGAGTTAATTGGAGTAGACTTAACGAACTGAATCATATTTTCTAAGTCTTGTCCTTTGGCGCGAAACGCCTGTAAGTAAACTCCTTTGATTCCATCTTTAGGATATGGAATAGAAATACCCGAATCGTAAATATGTTCCTGAGGAATGTTAACTGGGACACGTAGTAAACTATTGGTTCTTAAATTTAATTTACTATCAGCAGCATCTTGTGCATTTGCCACAGAATTGAAAACGAGTAGGGAACTAACAGACACAATCGTGAGCATACTTGTTATTAAAGTTTTTTTCTTCATTATCATTACTCACCCTTTCCGTTATTCGCTAAACGAGCTTTTAGAATACGTATTGGTCTATCTAGCTCACTGATAGGAGAATTAATTGCTTCAATAATTTGTTGACGCTCGTTGGCAGAGCTATTCACTTGAATAATGAGCGCTTTTAATTCATCACTTGTTTGTTTTCCGCCAGAAATGCTAACGAAAAACTCAGCTTCTTTTTCTAATTGTTTTTGAGATAATTCAGAGTAGTTCTTTAAATGATTAACAATCGATTGAAGATTGGAAACTACAATTTGAATTTCTGCAGAAGGAAGATTTTTATCCTTCAAGTTACTTAGTCTAGTCGCATCATCTGACAAAATTTTGAGCGATTTTTGCATAGACTTCAACAATTGCTGACGTTCTTGAATATTGGTGAATACTTTACCCGTTTTCTTAGCATAAGTAGTCATCTTGTAATCTTCTTGGATATCCGCTTCCCAATCTGATTGCAACGAATTTTCTAACGCTTGAATGTCATTTAATTGTTGAACGACAACAGGTAAGGTATCTTGTACTTCTTGAACAGTAGATTTGGCACTTTTCTTTGTATTACCGCAAGCTCCTAAAAATAAGAACCCAGCGCTAATCAAGAATACCTTGGCTGCGATTTTTTTCATATTACACTCCTTTTACAGTAATGCATTTTCTTGTTGATATTATACGTGCATTTTGATGATTTTTCAATCTTTTGGTTGATTTTTAGGACTTTCTCCCCATTTTTAGTTAAATTTACCCTTTTTCACCCCTTGAGTGGATAAAAGTATTTCAATTTAACATTATTTTCAGTTCGTTGACTAACCTTTGACTTCTTTGTACAATACTATTATTGAATAGAAATGGAGAGTTGAAATGGTTTTATATTTAATTTTAAGCGCTATACTCATTATTGCAGATCAACTAGTAAAATTATGGATTGTAAATAACTTTAACTTGCATGATGGAATGCAGGTTATTAATGGAATAGTGAGCTTATTATACGTCCGAAATACTGGAGCAGCTTGGGGGATGTTCGAAGGAAAGATGGTTTTCTTTTATGCAATCACTGCAGTAGCGGTTGGAACACTTTTATTTTTAATGTTTAAAGAAAAAGGAAAATCAAAATGGTTATTAATAGCATACTCTTTAATTTTAGCTGGAGCTGTAGGAAACTTTATTGATCGTATTCGGTTAGGATATGTTGTCGATATGTTTAAGTTCGAATTTATTGATTTTCCAATCTTTAATGTTGCAGACATTTGTTTAACCTTCGGAGTAATCTTCTTATTCTATTATGTTATTTTTAAAGAACAATCAAAATAGGAGAACAATATGACATCAGTATTTAAAGAATTAAAATTAGAGTTAGAAAAGACTGAACGATTAGACAAGGTATTGACTGCCGAGCTTGCTCTAAGTAGAAGCACGATTCAAAGTTGGCTAAAATCAGGGCTTATTTCAGTTAACGGGGAAGTCGTGAAATCAAATTATAAAGCACAATCTGGGGATGAAGTTACAATTCTTCAAAAAGAGGAAGAAGCTATTACGATTCAACCAGAAAATATTCCACTAGATATCGTTTTCGAAGATGATTCATTAATTGTAGTTAATAAACCAAGTGGTATGGTTGTTCATCCTTCCAAAGGTCATTATAGCGGAACGCTAGTAAACGCTTTGTTATATCATTCGAATAGCTTATCAGATAGCACGAGCGAAGAAATCTATCGTCCAGGATTAGTTCATCGTATTGATAAAGATACAAGTGGCTTATTAGTCATTGCTAAAAATAATGATGTTCACAAAAAATTGGCTGAACAGATTGCTGAAAATAAGATGAACCGTGAGTATATTGCCATTGTAGATGGACACTTTGCGCACGAAACAGGTGTTATTGATGCACCATTATCTCGTCATCAAACCAATCGTTTAAAAAGAGTTGTGGAAAAAGGGGGAAAGAACGCTATTACGCATTTCGAAGTTCTAGATTCTGTTTCAGACTATTCACTCGTGTCTTGCCGTCTAGAAACTGGCAGAACACATCAAATCAGAGCTCATATGGAATTTATTAAACATCCGATTATAAATGATCCGTTGTATCATCCAAAAGGGAAAAACGCAACAAAATTTGGTCAATTTCTACACGCAAGAACACTTAGCTTCACTCATCCAGTAACTGGAGAAGCGTTAAACTTCAAAGTAGAACCTCCAAAAGAATTTGCGGAGTTTATTCAATTGAATAAAGGCCATTTTGAAGACTAGAGGTGAAAACAATGAAACAAGTGAGAGTTATGGATGAAGGCGCTATTAGTAGAGCATTAACCAGAATTTCATATGAAATTATCGAGCAACAAAAAGATGTTTCAAATTTAGTAGTGATTGGTATTAAAACAAGAGGGATTACTTTAGCAAAACGAATTGCTGAGAAAATCTCTACTTTAGAAAAGATTAAAGTGCCTGTTGGTGAAATAGATATAACATTATACCGAGATGATCGGCATGATATCGAGAATGATGAAACACCTTTATTAAATGGAAGTTCTATACCGTTTAACATCAAAGGGAAGCAAGTTGTATTAGTGGATGATGTATTATTTACAGGAAGAACCGTAAGAGCCGCGTTAGATGCAATTATGGATATCGACAGACCTAAGCGAATTAACTTAGCAATACTTATTGATAGAGGGCATAGAGAACTTCCAATTCGCCCAGATTTCATTGGGAAAAATGTGCCTACTTCCTTAGAAGAAGTTATCCATGTTCGTTTACTGGAAGATGATGATTCTGAAGAGGTCATTATTGAAAATTAGTATGATTACCTTCTCATTAGTGAGAGGGTATTTTTTTTATATTCTTAACGAACAAAACAGATATTTTCGTAATATTCATAATATAATTTTATGAATTCTTCCTATATATATAACCATATTGCTTATTTCAAAACGTTCGTAAAGTAAACGCAAACAATCATAAAACTGATTATTCGATTAGTTCTTTGAAAACGGTTGTAACCCAAAATTCTTTATACTATACTAATACCATGAATTGGTACCGTAACTTATTAAATGATCATTTACGTGAGACGTTACGATTTTATGATTATTTAAGGCAAGATAGAAAAGGAGAATGATATAATGGCAATTCCTAATTTACAAGTTGCTTTGGACCACAACCGTATCGAAGATGCATTAAAAGATGCGCTTGCGGTTGGAAACGAAGTGGACATTATTGAAGCAGGAACAATTTTACTTTTAAACGAAGGGGATAAAGCAATCAAATGCTTACGTAGTGCTTTTCCTGATAAA
Organism: uncultured Granulicatella sp.; assembly: GCF_938030755.1. GTDB lineage: Bacteria > Bacillota > Bacilli > Lactobacillales > Aerococcaceae > Granulicatella. The sequence continues at coordinate 17,868 of NZ_CALHIF010000025.1, forward strand.
GTAATCATTGCTGATACAAAATGTGCTGACGCTGGTACAACAGTTGCTAAAAACGTTGCCCAAGCTGGAGCAGACTGGATGACAGTAATTTGTTGCGCTACAATTCCAACTATGGAAGCTGCAAACAAAGAAGTAAAATCACTACAAGTTGAATTGTATGGAGATTGGACTTTCGAACAAGCACAACAATGGAGAGATGCTGGTATCGACCAAGCAATCTTCCACCAAAGTCGCGACGCTCTATTTGCAGGAGCTACTTGGACTGAATCTGATTTGAACAAAATCCGTCGTTTAATCGACATGGGATTCAAAGTTTCAGCTACAGGCGGATTAACAAAAGACACATTAAAAGTGTTTGAAGGAATTCCAATTTATACATTCATCGCAGGACGCGGAATCTACGCTACTGAAAACCCAGCGCAATCTGCTCGTGAATTTAAAGAAGAAATCAAACGTATCTGGGGTTAATCTCAAGGAGGAAAAATAATGGCAAATATCAAAGATGTAACAAAAGAATCTTGGATCTTATCAACTTTCCCAGAGTGGGGAACTTGGTTAAACGAAGAAATCGAACGCGAAGAAGTGAAACCTGGAACATTCGCTATGTGGTGGTTAGGATGTACTGGTATCTGGTTAAAATCAGAAAGAAATACTAACATCTTATGCGACTTATGGTGTGGAACTGGTAAACGTAGCCACGGTAACGGAAAAATGAAAACTGGTCACCAAATGCAACGTATGAGTGGTTGCCAAAACTTACAACCAAACTTACGTACACAACCATTCGTAATCGATCCGTTTGAAGTGAAAAATGTTGATGCTTTAGTAGTAACACACATCCACTCAGACCACTTAGACATTAACACAGCAGCTGCAGTTGCTAACAACTGTCCAGAAGCTAAATTCGTAGGACCACAAGAAGTAGTAAACACTTGGTTAGGTTGGGGAGTTCCTGCTGAACGTACAATCGTTGTACACCCAGGAGACTCAGTTCAAATCAAAGACATCGAAATCGTTGCTTTAGAAGCATTTGACCGTACCGCTTTAGTAACTGCTAAAGACGGTGAAGTTCTTAAAGGCAAAATGCCTCAAGACATGGACGAAATCGCTGTTAACTACTTATTCAAAACAAGTGGTGGTAACTTATATCATGCAGGAGATTCTCACTACTCAAACATGTTTGCTAAACATGGGAACGAACATGAAATTGATGTGTGCTTAGGTGCTTACGGCGAAAACCCTCGTGGTATCACTGATAAAGTGACTTCAGTGGATATGTTACGTATGGCTGAATCATTAAACGCTAAAGTAGTTATCCCAGTTCACTATGACATTTGGGCTAACTTCCAAGCAGATCCAAAAGAAATTACAGAAATCTGGAAATTCAAGAAAGATCGCTTAGAATACAAATTCAAACCATTCATCTGGCAAGTAGGTGGTAAATATACTTACCCAACTGACAAAGATAAATTAGAATTCAACTTCTACCGTGGATTTGACGATGTATTCTCTATTGAGAATGACGTACCATTCCCATCATTCTTATAATATTGTCATTAAATAAATTTGGAGAGCTTAGAGCTTAACCCACTCTAGGCTTTATCAAAATGGAATAATGAATACGATTTCTTAATAACACAAGGAGGAAGATATGTTAAAAGAAATTATCGAAAACGGTCGCTTTTCGTTCCAAAAAGGTTCATTAACATGGGAAGATGCGATTAAAACAGCATGCCAACCTTTAATTGAACAAAAGGTGATCGAACCTGAATATCCAGGTTATATTATTAGTAATGTTCATGAATTTGGACCTTACATCGTAATTGCGCCAGAGATTTGTATCCCTCATGCTCAAGAAGGAAAAGGAGTAAATGATACTGCTGTAGCATTTATGAACATTGAAGAAGCTGTGGACTTTGGGCCAGGTGCTGACTACAAACCACATTTATTCTTCGTATTAGCATCAACAGATAATGAAAAACACTTAAATAACTTATCAGAGTTAGTGACATTATTAGATGATGAATCAGTTATTAATGCGTTTGTTGAAGCGCGTTCAAAAGAGGATTTAGAAAAAATTTTAAAAGGAATAGGTGAATAATAATGGATTTTTTATTCAGTTTTTGGCAATTCTTCTACGCTAACATTTTTACAAAACCACAATACTTTGTTGGTTTAATCGTTTTAGTTGGTTATTTACTATTGGGTCGTAAATGGTACGATGCATTAGCAGGTTTTATTAAAGCAGTTGTAGGTTACATGATCTTAAACGTAGCTGCTGGCGGATTGGTTTCAAACTTCCGTCCTGTATTAGCAGCATTAGGGGATCGTTTCGGATTACAAGCTGCAGTTATAGACCCATATTTTGGTCAAGCTGCTGCTGAAGCTGCATTAAAATCAGCTGGTCATGCTACTGGTTTAACAGTACAAGTATTATTAGTTGCGTTCTTAACGAACTTAGTATTAGTGATTTTCCGTAAATTAACTAAAGTTCGTACAGTATTCATCACTGGTCACATCATGGTGCAACAATCTGCTACAGCAACTTGGTTAATGGCTTTAGCTTTAGGAGATAACGTTAACCAATTACAATTTGTAATCTTATTAGGTATTGTATTAGGTGTTTATTGGGCTGTAGCCGCAAACTTAACAGTAGAAGCTACACAAGAATTAACAGAAGGCGGCGGATTTGCAATTGGTCACCAACAAATGTTTGGGGTTTGGTTAGTTGACAAATTAGCTCCTAAATTCTCAGGTAAAAACGACAAGAAGATTGAAGATCTTGAATTACCAGGTTTCTTATCAATCTTTAAAGAATCAATCGTTGCAACATCAATCTTAATGATCGTGTTCTTCGGTGCAATCTTATTAGTATTAGGTAAAGACTACTTAGTAGGTGTAAATGGACAAGAATTAACAGTTGCTGCTTCTAAATTCAAAATGACTACATTAAAAGCAACTGACGACTTCTTCTTCTACATTTTACAAACAGCATTAACATTCACTGTTTATGTTCAAATCTTACAATTAGGGGTTCGTTTATTCGTTGCTGAGTTATCAGAAGCGTTCCAAGGTATCTCTAACAAATTATTACCAGGTTCTATGCCAGCGGTTGACTGTGCTGCAGTTTACGGATTCGGTTCTCCAAACGCTGTAACAGTTGGTTTCTTATTCGGGGTATTAGGGCAAATCGTAGCAATCTTAGGATTAATCGTGTTCAAATCACCAGTATTAATCATCACTGGATTCGTGCCAGTATTCTTCGACAACGCTACATTTGCAGTTTATGCTAACCATAAAGGTGGTTTACGTGCTGCTTCAATCTTGACATTCTTATCAGGTGTGATCCAAGTATTAGGTGGAGCTGTCGCAGCTGGTGCGTTTGGTTTAGCTGCATATGGTGGATGGCATGGTAACTTTGACTGGGATACAATCTGGGTTGGATTCGGATTCTTAATGCAAAACTTCCAATACATTGGTTTAGGAATTGTGTTAATTATTCTTTTAGCAATCCCACAATTACAATACAGCAAAAACAAAGAACATTACTTCACTATTGCTGAAGACTATGAAACTTATTTAGAGTCTAAGCAAAACTAATTTAATTAAGTAAAAGATTATAGTAAAATTAGGGTATCGGGTAGTGTTTTCTATCCGATACTCTAACAATATAAGGAGATGTAGAATATGAAAGTATTAGCAGCGTGCGGAAGCGGAATGGGCTCAAGCCAAATTATTAAAATGAAATTAACAAATGTATTCAGAAAATTGAATATTCCTTTAGAAGTTCACCACTGTGCAGTTTCTGAAGCAAAATCTTCAGCAAAAAACTATGATTTAGTAGTTATTTCATCAGCTTTATTAGAAGTTTTTGATGGTTTAGACTTACCAAACACTAAAATTGTAGGCTTACAAAACTTATTATCTGAAAAAGAAATGACTGAAAAAATTTCTGAAGCTTTAGGCCTTTAAGAAGGGATTCTACAATGGCATACGAACAATTAAAAGAACGTGTATTTAAAGCAAACTTAGAGTTACCAAAACATGGATTAGTAATTTTTACATGGGGTAACGTGTCAGAATACGACCGTGAAGCAGGCGTTATCGCAATCAAACCTTCTGGAGTGGATTATGACAAATTAACTGCTGACGATATCGTCATTGTTGATATTGACGGAAACAAAGTAGAAGGAGCTTTAAAACCCTCTTCAGACTTAGATACTCATTTAGAAATTTATCGTAATTTTAAAGATGTAAATGGGGTAGTGCATACTCACTCTCTATGGGCAACTACAATGGCTCAACAAGGACAAGAAATTCCTGCATTCGGTACAACACAAGGAGATTACTTCTACGGTACAATCCCTTGTACTCGTGAAATGACAGAAGCAGAAATCAAAGGTGCTTATGAGTTAGAAACTGGTAAAGTAATCGTTGAGACTTTCCAAGATAAAGATCCAAACGCGATTCCTGCAGTTTTAGTATTTAACCATGGACCATTTGCATGGGGTAAAGACGCAATGGATGCGGTACACAACATTACTGTATTAGAATACGTTGCAAACATGGCTTGGCATAACTTTGCTTTAAACCCAAATATGAAGCCAATGTCACAAACAATTTTAGATAAACACTATTTAAGAAAACATGGAGCGAATGCTTACTATGGACAATAAAAAGTTTTACGAACTTGGTTTGTATGAAAAATCAATGCCAAACATACTTAGTTTTAGAGAAAAGTTAGAAACCGTTAAAGCAACTGGATTTGACTTTTTAGAAATCAGTATCGATGAAACTGATGAAAAATTAAGTCGTCTAGAATGGACAAAAGAAGAACGCCAACAATTAGTAAACGGTATGTTTGAAACTGGTGTTCCAATTCGTTCAATGTGCTTAAGTGGCCACCGTAAATATCCATTTGGATCACACGACGAAGCTACTCGTGCACGTAGTCTAGAAATCATGGAAAAAGCGATTCAATTAGCAGACGATTTAGGTGTTCGTGTTATCCAATTAGCTGGATACGATGTTTACTACGAAGAAGGAGATGCAGTAACACTTGATTACTTCATCCAAAACCTTAAAAAAGCTACTGAGATGGCTTCACAAAAAGGAATTCTTCTTGGTTTTGAAACAATGGAAACTCCATTTATGAACACCGTAGAAAAATCGATGCGTTTTGTTGAATTAGTAAATTCTCCATACTTACAAGTATATCCAGACTCAGGTAACTTAATGAACGCTTCATTAGAACCTGGAGCCAAAAATGTTTATGAAGATATCGAATTAGGAAGAGGGCATATTGTCGCAGCTCACTTAAAAGAAACCATTCCTGGACATTATCGTGAAATTCCATTTGGTACTGGCCATATCGATTTTAAACGTATGGTAGATACATTCTTATCAATTGGAGTAAATCGTTTCACAGGTGAATTCTGGTATGTAGGTCAAGAAAATTGGTTAGAGGATATCAAATTTGCTAATCAATTCTTAAGGTCACATTTCCCAAATAAATAGTTCCTTTGAAACCTTCTTATATTTAGGGAGGTTTCTTTTTTTACCTTAATCAACGAACGTTCGAGTTTTAACGTTCGTAACTTATGCGTTTTCATTAATAATATTGAAATATCATTATGAAAATAGTGTGAAAAACTGTATTTTTAATTATTTTTCTGTTGTAATTTACGGGTATGTCTTGTAAGATAGTAAGAGAGGTTAAGGAATTCTTAATTTCTAATAACAAACGTATCTTAGGAGGATATATTTTTATGAAAAAGTCTTTTTGGTCTAAATTAGCAATTGGGTTATCATCACTGGCTCTACTGGCAGGATGTTCTAGTAATTCAGGTTCTGACTCAAATCAAAGTCAAAGTCAAAACGCTTCGAAAACAATCGAAACTTTGAAAATAGCGTTTGTACCATCTCGTGATCCTGAAACAATTGTGACAACAACAGAACCATTAAAAGAACTACTAAAGAAAGAATTAGCGAAAGAAGGCTACGATGTTAAAAATGTAGATATCTCTGTAGGTACAAGTTTTGACGCTGTAGGTGAAGCATTAGCATCAGGTAGTTCAGATATTGGATTCTTACCTGGTGGGACTTATGTATTGTATGACAAAGAAGTAGATGTATTATTAACGGCTACTCGTGATAATTTATTAAAAGACTCTACTAATCCAAAAGATTGGAATGATGGAAAAGAAACAGGTCGTGGTACTGAACAAGCTACATCCTATAAAGGGTTAATTATTGCAGGCCCAACTGAAAAAGGGAAAGAATTAGCTGCGAAAATCAATAGTGGTCAGGAATTAACTTGGGATGAGTTAAATTCTGCTAAATGGGGAGTATTAGGAACTTCATCGTCATCAGGGTATATTTACCCAACATTATGGTTACAAGAAAAATACGGTAAAGGTATTTCTGACTTACAAAACGTTGTTCAATCAGATTCTTATGCAAGTTCTGCAGCACGTTTAGCTTCTGGTCAAATTGATATCATGGTTGGTTATGCTGACGTTCGTAATGACTACGCTAAAAAATGGACTAGTGATTATGGTCGTTCAGAAGATATCTTCAAAGAAACGAACGTTATCGGTGTAACTCCAGATATTTACAATGACACAATTTCAGTAAGTAAATCTTCTCCAATCGTTGACGATGCATTTAAAGAAGCTTTTGCTAATGCGATGATGAATATCTCTAAAACAGATGAAGGTAAAGAAATCATCAAAATTTACTCTCATAAAGGCTATAAGAAAGCAAATGCTAGTGACTACGATAAAGAACGTGAAGCACAAAAATTACTTAAAAAATTAAAATCAGGTAACTAATAAATTTGAGTTGAAGATCAAATGAGGGTTAGGATATTTCTCCTGACCCTTTTTTGAGAGAGAGGCAAGGAATAATGATTAAATTCGAAAACGTATCTAAAACTTATCCAAATGGGGTTAAGGGTCTAAAAAATATTAACTTAGAAATTGAACAAGGAGAGTTTGTTTCTATTATCGGTCTTTCAGGTGCTGGGAAGTCTACGCTTATTCGCACAATTAACAGAATGCTGGATATCAGTGAAGGAAAATTAACGGTTGATGGCACTGATGTAAGTAAATTAAAAGGGAAATCTTTACGTAAATTCAGAAGAAATAAAGTTGGAATGATCTTCCAATCTTTTAACTTAGTAACTAGAACAACGGTTATTAAGAATGTATTGACGTCAATCGTGCCAGATATTCCTTTCTTCCGTTCATTATTTGGAATCTATACCAAAAACGAAAAATTACATGCATTAGAAGCATTAGATAAAGTTGGAATTGTTGATAAGGCATTTATTCGTGCAGACCAATTATCCGGTGGTCAACAACAACGTGTGGCTTTAGCTCGTACATTAGCACAAAATCCAGAAATTATTCTTGCGGATGAACCTGTAGCAGCACTTGACCCAGTAACAGCAAAACGCGTTATGGAAGACTTTAAACGCATTAACAAAGAGATGAATATTTCGATTCTTTTAAACATTCACCATGTAGAATTAGCGCTTGAGTATGCTGATCGTATCTTAGGAATTAGAGATGGCGAAATTGTGTATGATGGTCCAAGTTCTGAAGTGACTCCTGAAGTTTTAGATTTAATCTACAAAGGAAAGGTGGAGGGGTTGAATGAAGCTAAGTAAACTCTTCGCACCAAAAGAATATACACTAGAAAACGGGACTACCGTAAGAGAACCACGATCGAAAGCGATTATTATTACAATTCTGCTTCTTGTGGCAATGTATTACGCTGGTAAAGTAACGGGATTTAACTTAAAAACGCTTATGCAACGTGGTGGTCAATTCTTTGTGATGATTGGTAGAATGTTTCCACCAAACTGGGAATACTCTAGTTTAATTTGGTCGCCATTAATCGATACGATTAAAATGTCCCTATTAGGGTCTTTATTAGGGTCAATTTTAGTGATTCCTTTTGCGATTATTGCATCTAGCAATATTGTAAAAAATAAGTTTGTGATTAGCTTAAGCCGTTTATTTTTAAGTGTTGTTCGAACATTACCAACACTAGTAACCGCATTAATTGCCACATATATATTCGGATTAGGAACACTCGCAGGTACATTTGCAATTGCAACTTATACATTTGCTTATTGTGGTAAACAACTATACGAACAAATTGAAACGGTTGATATGGGCGCTTTCGAAGCTGCTGAAGCCTTGGGAGCTACCAAAGGAAAAGCTTTCTCAAGTGCTATTATTCCTCAGATTTTACCAGGCTATTTAGCATCTTCTTTATATTGCTTTGAAGGGAATGTGCGATACGCTTCTATTCTTGGTTATGTAGGTGCTGGTGGTATTGGGATT